>CBDUAW010000364.1:0-3099 GCA_965365215.1 uncultured Eudoraea sp.
GAAAGAGATTAAATCAGAAAAACAAGATTCGAAAGAAAGCGGCAGCACTTTTAATAGCATACGACGGTATGTTATCAGATATGCACAAAATTGTCGATTTTCCTATTTAAAAACCTACACCCTGTAAATGGGTTCATTTTTTTAGTGGTAGGTAAACAACTTTTTTTGTTTCAAAGAATGCTTCATCAAAAAAAGTAGTCAGGGGGTATATTTTCACTTGTTTATAATCCCTTAGTTCTTCAGTCAAATCCCCTCCTTTTAGATAAAGAATACCATTTTTAAGGGGATGAACAGACTTCTTTTTAATGAGCCCTCTTGTCCAGTGAACGAACGTAGGCATCGCAGCTACAGCCCTACTAACGATAAAATCAAAATTCCCGTCTAGGTCCTCAACCCTGCTGTGAATAACAGTTACATTTCTCAGACCCAGCCCGGATACCACTTCCTCCACAACCTTAATTTTTTTACCTATGGAATCCACCAATGTAAATTGGGTATTTGGATGTACTATAGCCAAAGGGATACCCGGAAATCCTCCCCCTGTTCCAACATCCAATATCTCGGCTTCCTCTTTAAACTGTATAACCTTGGCAATTCCAAGTGAATGCAGTACATGCCTGAGATACAATTCATCTATATCCTTTCGTGAAACAACATTAATTTTCAGGTTCCAATCCTGATACAAGTCCTGCAACAAGTTGAAATGCTTTTTTTGAGCATCGGATAAATTGGGAAAATATTTAAATATTATATCGGCCTGCATCCCTACCTTTGTATTTTTATCAAAAATAATGTTTTCCTTTCCAACGTTAATACAATAGTGTTGGCATAAGAAGATATAGCGCTCAGAGCATATTGTGCTATATTTACCAAAATTTGAATTATATGGACCAAAGCACCATTAAGTTTTCCCGCAAAGATTCCGCTAAATTTTTTCGCACCCTGAATAAACGTGTTAACGATTACTTCAAGGAAAACCAGTTAAAGAAAACCGGAAACTGGAAATTACACCTGAAGACCATTATAATGTTCGGGCTATTTCTTACCCCCTACTTTTTAATATTAAGTCTCAACCTGCCCAATTGGGCCAATTTATTGCTTACCATGATTATGGGAGTAGGAATGGCCGGTGTTGGGATGAATGTGATGCACGATGGCAATCACGGTTCGTATTCCACCAAAAAATGGGTTAACAAATTAATGGGGGGTAGTATCTATATCCTTGCCGGGAATGTGTACAACTGGCAGGTGCAGCACAATGTTCTCCATCACACCTATACCAATATTCAGGATCACGACGAGGATCTGGATGCAGGAAGAGTTTTGAGATTCAGCAAACATGCCAAATGGCACAGGTTCCATAAATTTCAACACTACTACTCAATATTTTTGTATGGCCTACTCACATTCAACTGGGCAATAACTACAGATTTTATGCAGATGTACCGCTATTCGAAGCGAAAGCTTTCCTATGGCAAGTTTCCCAATCCCTTTTTGAACTGGAGTGTCCTGGTGGCTACCAAAATGATTTATATTACTATATGGATTGTGGTTCCCATGATTTTCCTGAACATTGCCTGGTGGAAGATCTTGATCGGGTTCTTTGTAATGCATTATGTTGCCGGAGTAATACTTAGCGTTGTCTTTCAATTAGCGCATGTGGTAGATGAAGCAGAAACGCCTCTCCCTGAGGAAGATGGAACTATGAAACATACCTGGGCAATCCATCAATTGTTTACTACGGTTAACTTTGGCACAAAGAACCGTTTGGTAAACTGGTTTACGGGCGGCTTGAACCACCAGGTTGAACATCATATTTTTCCCAACATCAGTCATATACATTACACAAATATTTCAAAAATTGTGAAACAAACGGCTAGGGAGTTTAATTTACCCTATAACGAGTATAAAACTACCAGAAAAGCTATAATTTCGCACTTCAGACATCTAAAAGAATTGGGTAAAAAACCAACCCTCCAATACCAGTAAACATCCCATTGTTATGATTGACAAGCTTTCCGATAGAATTAAAAATATGTCTACTTCGGCCACCCTGGCTATGGCTGCAAAAGCGAGGGAATTAAGAAACCAGGGGAAAGACATTATCGGGCTTAGCCTAGGCGAACCCGATTTCAATATTCCTGATTTTATAAAAGAAGCTGCAAAAAAAGCGGTTGACGATAACTACAGCAGCTATTCGCCCGTTGATGGATACGCGGATCTCAAAGAGGCGATTTCAAATAAATTTAAACGGGATAACCAGCTCCACTATAAGCCTTCGCAGATTGTGGTGTCTACCGGGGCAAAGCAGTCGCTCGCCAATGTAGCCATGGTAATGCTCAACAAAGGGGACGAGGTAATTCTCCCGGCTCCTTTCTGGGTGAGTTATAGCGATATTGTTAAACTGGCTGAAGGGGTTCCCGTACAGGTTCCTACCAGCATTGCGTCTGACTTTAAAATGACTCCTCAGCAGTTGGAAAAGGCCATCACCCCTAAAACCAAGATGATTTGGTTCAGTTCCCCCTGTAATCCAAGTGGTTCGGTATACAGCGAAGAAGAACTGGCCGGTCTGGCTAATGTTTTAAAAAATCATCCAAATATTTTCGTGGTTTCCGATGAAATATACGAGCATATCAATTTCCGCGGGAAACATGCCAGTATTGCCAGCCTACCAGGAATGTATGAAAGGACCATTACGGTCAATGGCGTTTCCAAGGCCTTTGCAATGACCGGATGGCGAATTGGGTATATCGGGGGACCGGAATGGGTTGCTAAGGCCTGTACAAAATTTCAGGGGCAGATAACCAGCGGTGCCAATGCCATAGGTCAGAGGGCAACTATTGCCGCGTTGAACGCCCCGGTTAGCAAGATTTCTTTTATGATCAAGGAGTTTCGGAACAGAAGGGATCTATTGCTTGAACTCTTGGGAGAAATAGATGGTTTTCAGGTAAATGTACCTGAGGGAGCCTTTTATGTTTTTCCGGATATCTCCAGTTTTTTCGGGAAAACAATCAAGGGCACCACTATTGAAAACGCCTCCGATTTCGCAATGTTCCTGTTAGAAAATGCAGAAGTGGCCACAGTTACAGGAGAAGCCTT
>CBDUAW010000365.1:0-3097 GCA_965365215.1 uncultured Eudoraea sp.
TTCTATATCAGCGTTTACGCATTCCACTTTCCCGTGAATATATCCTCCTTTTCCGATCACTACTTTGCCGGAGGTCTTTACATTACCGTCTAATTTGCCATCAATTCTGAAATCAGCTTCTGAGATAATATCTCCTTTTATCTTAGTGTTCTTTTCAATTCTGTTGGGTTGTCCGCCTATTTCATTCATAGTTCTAGGTTTTTTGTTATCTGAAAACATTACGTTTATGGTTTTGGGGTTAACATTTTATCTCTATAGTCTGTTAAATTTTTATGGACCTGGATGATTTTATAATTAGAAGATAAAATTACGAAATTCTCAAGATCAATTCTGTACTCTTTGTTCTTTTTTAGCAATTCCACATAGCCTAAGGCAAAATCTTTTGATTTAAATCCATGAACCACTATAAATTGCTCTTCCAGGTTATAGATGTCTTTAGAAACAATGTTTTTATACCGCAGGTCTTCTATAGATTCCTCAAGGCGTTTTTTTAATTTTAGCGCGGCCTCGTTATTACTTCTCTTAAAAGGGAAAACTACCTTCCAATTCCCTCCGGAAACTCCGGGTTTTCTGACATCGAAAAATTTATTTTCCTCAAGTTTGGGAAGTTGTTCGGCAATCATCTGCTGGGCTTTTTTACCTTCCGGATTATTTGGATAGTTGAGTGCTACATAATTCAATGCTTCTTTAAAATCATTGAACCCCTGGAGGCGGCCAATGGCATTAGCTTTCAGCATCTCGAATTTAGGCACCACAGGATCTCCTGCAAAGCGATTGATGTTTTCCTCGGCCCCGGTTATGACCCTAAGGAATTCCTGCCTTTGAAATTGTTCAAACAGTTCAGAATACCGTCCCTCTGGACTATCTGAAGATGTTGTCAACAAAGCTTGAGGGTTTAGCAAGATCTGCGTATACCTGGAATTTGGGTGGTTTTGAATGATGTCTTCTCTCATGCCTGAAGTCAGCGGACTATTGGATTCTTCATAAATCTTGTACAGATTATACTTGGATGGTAAAATCAATCGTTCTTCCGGATCTGATTTCAATACCAATTCCAATTTCCCGGCAGCGAGCAGATTTTCTTTGAATTTCTCCTTGTATATCAACCCCAACTGATAATTGGCAAAATTGCGCTCCTTCCGGAGACTGTCTATGACCTTAGGATTCGTTGGAATTTGTTCCAGGTAATAGTCCGTGGAATATTTTTCAGAATCGGATATGGGTTGTACTGCAGTTTCAACATCAGCCAGTACATCTTCACCTGTTGCTTCCGATGGCAAAACCCTGCTTTTATTGCTCCAGCGCCAATCGTCTTCCAAAGTGCGGTCTCCCCATTTATTTTTAAATTCATTTTTTCCGTATCCAAGGCTGGTAATATTGTAAAAATAGAACTTACCCTTGTTCTCCTTTCCACCTTTAGTTTCAGCAAAAGCGGCGAAACCTGCAGTGGTCCTTTCCTCTTCTTTTTTTGCCGCCTCTTCATCTTTACGCTTAAGCTCTGCCACGTACTCTTCAAAATAAGCCTTTCTTTCCCCTTCTGGCATTTCATACAAGGTTATAACGCTATCTGTATACTGAACCACCTCCTCGTAGGCTATAACATCTTCCAGGTTATCCAACTTCTTTTTGATGGATCGGTATTTCTTTGTGTTTTCGGGGAGATTGGTCAACACACTGTCAAAATATGCGCCGGCTGTTTTATAGGCGTTTTCATCAAAATAATGAGTAGCGAGGTCTTCGTAGTTTAAGGCATTTAGCTGTGGAATATTTCTCGTGGCCTTAATAGATTTATTGTAATGCAGTAGTGCCAGGCTGTCATTGTTTAGTCCGTTGTAATACACTGCAAGTTCGCGATATATCTTATCTAAAAAAGGGCGGTTTTCGCGATTTTTCTCCAAATCGGTCAGGTACTCCAATACTTCTATTTCATTTTCAGATGTAACCTCCGTATTCTGAATTTTTTTCAGGTGTGCATTGATCATATAAACACGGGGTGACTTTCGGTTTAATTCAATGATCTTATCGAATGCCAGATTTGCACTGTCTTTATAGCCTAATTGATTGTATAGTTGACCTATGATAAACAAGTAACGTCCTTTTTCCGGACTTTTCCGGGTATAGGCTGCTGCAATTTTCAGTTGCTGAATTGCAGTGTCCGGAATATTTAGATTAATATAAGCTTGTGCCATTATTGCCCTGGCATCAGCGTACTCCTGATCTTTGAGCGACTCATACTTAAACAGCCGCTTGAGGTTTTTTAATGCCAGTTCTTCATTGTCTAATCTAATATTGGTCTTTTCTCTCCAAATGGTAACTTCGTTGAGTTTATCACTCTCCGTGTACTTTCTCAGAACATAATTAAAGGCTTCCAGTGCCGGAACATATCGATGATCAAAATAACGGGCTTTTCCCAAAAGTAAAAAAGCCTCATCTGTTTGTGGATTACGTTCTTCATCGTCAATGTCCATACTGTGTTTCTGAATGGCCTTGGCAGCCTTTTCCTCAGCACGGAGAAAATTCGGATTGTTATCCTCGGAATCGAGTTTGATATCATCTGTAACTTCGAGGCGCTCAACCGGAAGGATTTCCCAGTAGTTGTCATTGTAACTCGCATTGAGCTGCTCACGGCCTTCTTCAAAAGCAAGAGCGCCATTGTACAACACATTGTACTTGGTATTCAGCGCATGCCAGTTGCGATTAATAAATGCGTCTTTCTTGGTAGAACAAGCGTTAAAAAGTATGCCCCCAAGAACACCAGCGAGTAAAAGTGAAAAACGAAGCTTCAAAATTGTTGGTATTCTTTACATATTCTTAACTGGAAATAAGCGGAATTATTATGCTTTTCGAGTAATAATGGTTAATTAAATTAGGATTGAAGGCAAAGGAGCGGTTCAGAATAATAAAACTAGGCTCATTCTAAGAAAAAATGAGCTTAGGCTGTAACCTTGGTGAGAAGAATATTTGAAGTAATTCTTAGAAAAATTAGCCTCCTTAAAAAGATTAGCCTGCGAAAAAGCTTTCGAGCTCTTTTAGCGTTTCCGTAGAGGTTTGAATGTCCTTTACAATTTCCCCTTTATTCAATACTACAATGCGTTCG
>CBDUAW010000366.1:0-3093 GCA_965365215.1 uncultured Eudoraea sp.
TATTTTTAGCAGCCCTGTAACAGGCAGATTCCCCGGCATATGCGTTTGTAGCCATCAGGGCTATTTTGGATTTTATAGCCCCAAAATTTATGATTGGGGTTTTGAATTGCCTTCTTTCATTGGCGTAATTCACAGCTTCATTCGTAACCCTTCTTTGGGCTTCAAGACAAGCGGCTGCGAGCTTTATCCGACCAATATTTAAGGCGTTCATGGCAATTTTAAATCCATTGCCCCTCTCGGAAAGCATATTTTCTACAGGCACTTTTGTTTCATTAAAAAACACCTGTCGGGTAGAAGAGGAATGAATACCTAATTTTTTTTCTTCGTCACCCAGACTTATCCCATTTTCGGGATCATTCTCCACAATGAAACCAGTAATGTATTTGTCATCCTCAATACGGGCAAAAACAATAAACAGGTTGCAAAAACCAGCATTTGAAATCCACATTTTCTGTCCTGAGATCAGGTAGTGTTTTCCATCTTCTGATAGAACTGCTTTGGTCTTTCCTGAGTTCGCATCCGAACCGGCACCGGGTTCCGTTAGGCAATAAGCCCCGAACCATTCCCCACTGGCCAGTTTAGGGACATATTTCTTTTTCTGTTCTTCTGTTCCATAGAGTGTTATTGGCATGGTTCCAATACCTGTATGGGCACCAAAGGCCGTACTAAATGAACCTGTAGCTCCGGAAATATAATCGCAGACCAACATGGTGGAGACAAATCCCATGCCCATTCCTCCATACGCCTCCGGTACGGAAATACTGAGAAAGCCCATTTCTCCCGCTTTTCGCATGCACTCCTCGGTATAGGCATAATCCTTTTTTTCAAAGCGCTCCCAATGTCCCCAAAGTTCACGATCTACGAACTCCTTGGTACTTGTGCGCATCATTTGTTGTTCTTCCGTAAGGTCTTCAAGGGTGAATACCTCCTCACAAGGGGTCTCTTTCACCAAAAACTGGCCTCCCCGAAGTATCTCTTTGTTTGTTGTATCTGTACTCATTTTGTAAGTTTTATTGGGTATTGTGCTTTAATTCAAAAATTCATAGATCCCTGCAGCGCCCTGTCCCGTACCAACGCACATGGTGACCATTCCATATTTTCCCTGCATCTTTCTTTTTCGCATTTCGTCAAAAAGTTGAACCGAAAGTTTGGCGCCTGTGCACCCAAGAGGGTGCCCTAGGGCGATGGCCCCTCCATTTACATTGACGATTTCCGAATTAAGGTCTAGTTCCCTGATGACCGCAAGGGATTGAGAAGCAAAGGCTTCATTGAGTTCTATTAGATCAATATTCTCCTGTTTTAATCCTGCTTGTTTCAGGGCTTTGGGAACCGCTTTAACCGGGCCTATTCCCATAATTCTTGGTTCCACTCCTGCTGCGGCATAATTCACCATTCGGGCAATGGGCTCCAGCTTGAGCTCCTTTACCATTTCCTCGCTCATACCCAATACAAAAGCGGCACCATCGCTCATTTGGGAGGAATTGCCTGCCGTTACACTTCCATTAGCTGCAAAAACTGGTCTTAATCTCCCTAACACTTCAATTGAGGTGTCTGCTCTGGGCCCTTCATCCTTATTAACGGTATAAGAAGTAGTTTCCTTCTTTCCTGAGGAGTTCACAAAAGTATGTTCCACCTCTATGGGTACTATCTGGTCCTGAAATTTACCTTCTTTCTGGGCTGCGAGGGCCTTCATATGAGATTGGTAGGCAAATTGGTCCTGATCTTCCCTGGAAACCTTAAATTGCTCTGCCACGGCCTCCGCGGTTAGTCCCATACCCCAATAATAGTCTTCGTGCCCTTCCTTGGCCAGCTGGTAGTCCGGGGTTGGTTTGTAGCCTCCCATGGGAATATAACTCATACTTTCAGAACCCCCGGCAATGATGCAATCAGCCATTCCAGTCTGGATTTTCGCTGTGGCAATCCCAATAGTTTCAAGTCCGGAAGCACAGTATCTGTTTACCGTAACCCCAGGTACATCATTTATTTCCAGTCCCATAAGCGATATGAGTCGAGCCATATTCAGACCCTGCTCAGCTTCCGGCATGGCGTTTCCTACAATTACATCATCAATTCGTTTTTTATCGAGTTGGGGTACTTCGTTCATCATATAAGCGATAGTTTCTGCAGCTAACTCATCTGGTCTTTTGAATCTGAACAACCCTCTGGGGGCTTTACCTACCGCAGTACGGTATGCTTTAACGATATATGCTGTCTTCATAATTAATTTCTTAAGGGTTTACCGGTTTTCAACATGTGCTGTATGCGTTCCAGGGTCTTTCTTTCCGTGCAAAGAGATAGAAAAGCCTCCCTTTCCAGGTCCAGGAGGTATTGTTCACTTACTAAACTTGGTTCGGATAAGTCTCCACCGGCCATAACATATGCCAGTTTATCTGCAATTTTTTTGTCGTGCTCCGAAATATATTGACCTGCTTCCATGGAATCAGTTCCCACTAGGAACATTCCTAAAGCTTGTTTTCCCAGGACTTTAACATCGGTTCTTTTTACCGGTTGTGAGTACCCTGCTTCGGCCATCAATTTTGCATAGGCCTTAGCCGTTGCAATTTGACGGTCTTTATTGACAACTACAATGTCTTTTCCGGATTGCAAAATTCCCAGATCATAGGCTTCGTAGGCAGAGGTAGACACCTTGGCCATACCAATGGTTAGGAAATATTCCTGGAGTACATTTAATTCTACATCATTTTTCTTAAAGATGTCACCTGCACGGAGGGCCATTTCCTTGGAGCCTCCTCCTCCTGGAATTACACCAACTCCAAATTCAACTAATCCTATGTAGGTTTCCGCAGCGGCTACTACCTTATCGGCATGCAATGATAGTTCACACCCCCCGCCAAGTGTCATCCCATGAGGGGCCACTACAGTTGGGATTGCCGAATAACGCATCCTCATTACGGTGTCCTGGAACATTTTAACGGCCATGTTCAGCTCGTCGTATTCCTGCTCCACGGCCATCATAAAGATCATTCCAATGTTAGCTCCCACAGAGAAATTGGCTCCCTGGTTTCCAACCACAAGCCCCTGAAAATCTTTTTCTGCCAGATCAACCGCCTTGTTGAGTCCAGCGAGTACATC
>CBDUAW010000367.1:0-3066 GCA_965365215.1 uncultured Eudoraea sp.
AAATATCGAGAACGGGGAAGAACTTTGGGGAATTACCAAAGGGATTGTCTGGATCGTGGAGAAACACTGGCAGGAGAAGGATAAAGGTATTTGGGAATTTAGGACTGAAGACCGGCATTTTACCTTTTCCAAGGTCCTATGCTGGGTTGCTGTTGATAGGGCCATTAAGGTGGCAAGAATTCTAAAGAAGACCAGAAAAATTGAAAAATGGAGCATTTTGGAGCAATCCATAAAACGCGATATTCATGAAAATGCCTGGAATAGTGAAGTCAACGCCTTTGTACAATCGTACGGATCCAGCGACCTTGATGCTTCGGTACTCCTTATGGAATCTTATGGCTTTATTCATGCAAAAGACCCCAGATTTGTGAGTACTGTGAAGGCCATTGAAAAACACCTCAGTAATGATGGCCTGCTTTATAGGTACAAGAATGAGGACGACTTTGGCTTGCCTTCTTCTTCTTTCACTATATGCACTTTTTGGTTTATCAATAGTCTCTTTAAAATTGGAGAGGAGGAAAGAGCACAGGAGTTATTTGATCAGGTTTTGAGTTACAGTAACCACCTCGGATTATTCAGTGAAGACATTGATTTTAAAACCAAAAGGTTGTTGGGTAATTTTCCCCAGGCGTATTCACATCTGGCACTGATAGACTGCGCAGTAAATTTTTCCAATAAGGCAGCTGAACAGAAGGTACTTGAGTCTATGCGCTAATTTGAATTACGAATACTTTCGGCGGTTTTAACTACCCTGCTCAGTAAGCCTTTGAGGTGCTCTTCTGTAGTAAACGGGTTCATTAGTGTTGTTCTTAAATATTGTTTGCCCTTTATCCTGGTTTGTACCACATAAAATTTTCCTTCCTCCAATAACTGCTGTCTCAGGCGACTGTTTAGCATATTTAATTCTTCCAGGGAGCTATTTTCATGTTTATATCGAAAACAAACAATGTTAGACATGGGAACAACAGCCAACTCTAATTTCGGATTTGAGCGTACCAGTTCAGCGAGCTTTGTTCCGAGATCATAAAGGGTGGTAACGAACTCGTCAAAAATTTCATTTCCAAAGACCTTCATAAGCGCAAACCAATGGAGGCTCATCATATACTTGGTACATTCGAAGGTCCGTTTTGCCAGGTTGTACCAGTCTTCATCCGCGGATTCTTCCAGTAAATAAGACGCTTTTTGTTTGAAGGTCTCATGAGAATTTTTCCCATTCCTGAATAGGAGGGCAGTGGTGATACTAGGCATCATCATCATTTTATGACCGTCAATAACTATGGAGTCAGCGCCCTGTACCCCATCCAAAAGATGGCTATACTTGGGACTGAAAATAGCTGCTCCCCCGTGCGCTGCATCCACGTGAAACCATATTCCCTTATCTTCGGCAAATTGCCTTATGGGATCTAAGGGATCATAAATTCCCGTAGCGGTAGATGGGGCACTACCCACAATGGCAAAGACCTTTATTCTATCCTTAAGGGCTTGATGGTAAAGGCTTTCTAAATGATCCTTATTTAACTGAAAGTTTTCCGTAACCGGAACTTTAATTATTCCCTTATCACCTAAACCCATAATTCTTGAGGCTCTGTCAATACAATAATGGGCTTCTTCCGAAACCATGATCCCCAATGTTTTACTGCTTCCTTCTTGCCAGATATCTTCCTTTACCATGGCTCTTCTCGCACTAAGAAGGGCCGTTAAATTGGCCAGGGTACCTCCTGAGGTGAGAAAACCATCGGCTGTTTCCGGAAATCCAAACTTTTGACAGAGTACCTCAATGACCACCTTTTCAATTGCTGTTGGCCCCGCACCCATTTCATAAATCCCCATCCCGTTATTTACAAAGGCACTCAAGAGCCCGGTTAAACTGGTTAAGGGCGCTACCGGACTAATCTGATGGCCCATGTATCTTGGATGGTGTAGATTGATAGTGTGATCCAGGATAGTTGAGAATAATTTATCATTACTTCCTGAATCAAGAAAGGATTTCCAGAAGGAGTATTCTTTTTCCGGGGGTTTCCAGTTAATTACCTGTGATTTATTCTCTGATAGACAAGCTTCAAGATGTTCGGCAAGCATATTTACCAAACTGTACCCTGATCTTTTAAAATCCTCAGGGGAATAAGCCTTTTGCAAAAGGTTTTTCTCCATAAGGTAAATGTAACTTCTTCTGGTTTTAGAAACAACTTCCAGGGTGCAATCAAGGGTATTTTTTTGCGACAGAAAACCCCTTTGGACTATAAAAAAATTTAACAGGTTTCAGTACCTTTATAGGATTAATTTTAACCTAAATAAGCAATGAAATTAAAGTATATTTTTGCTGCTGCAATGGCAGGGATGCTGCTTCTATCATGCAAGCAGGAACCTACAACCGAAAAGCAGCCCGTTGAGAAGGAACAGGGATTTGAATATGTAGTTGATCAATTTGCAGACCTACGGATTTTGCGATACCAGATCCCTGGATTTGATGAGCTCAGCTTAGAGGAAAAAAAGTTAGTCTATTACCTTACTCAGGCCGGCCTGGCTGGAAGAGATATCATTTGGGACCAGAATTACCGTCATAATTTACAGATCCGAAGTGCCCTTGAAAATATTTATAAAAGCTTTGAAGGGGATAAAACAACCGAAGACTGGAAGTCGTTTGAAGTCTATTTGAAGCGGGTCTGGTTTTCAAACGGCATACACCACTATTCCAATGACAAATTGGAACCGGGGTTTCCTCAGGATTATTTAAAATTCTTACTGGCGGAAACGGACACCAAGCTCGAGGGAGAAGCTTTTGACGTGATATTTAATGAGGAGGATACCAAGAAAGTGAATAAAAAGAAGGGGGTAGATAACGTGGCTTCATCTGCTGTAAATTTCTATGATCCGGACATTACCGACGCCGAAGTAGAAGCCTATTATGCTGCTGCTAACAAAGGACCTGAAGGTCGCCCAGTTGAAGTGGGACTAAACTCCAAACTTGTGCGCGAAGACGGCAAACTGACAGATAAGGTGTACCGGGTAGGAGGGATGTATGGAGAGGCTCTCCGGGAAGTTGTTAATTGGCTGGAAAGGGCCATA
>CBDUAW010000368.1:0-3063 GCA_965365215.1 uncultured Eudoraea sp.
AAGTCGCCTGTATTCCCTTTGATAGGATTTTTTGGGAGTAGCACATCCCCCTGCCATAAAAGCAATAATAATTAGCAAAACACATTGTTTTTCTATTAATTTTTTCCTTGAATACATTGCGAGTTATGACTTACAATTAGCGAATTGTATCCGGCAAGTAACAAGGTTTAAGGGAGAGTAGGAAGTTATTTCCTTAAGTGTTGCTATTTAATCGTTTATCCTGCACTAGGAAGCCAATTGGGCCAGTTCCTTGCCAACAATACTCCCAATGGCAATTCCCATACCTCCCAGGCGGACACCACAAAAAACACTGTTGGAATATTGTTTTACGATAGGCCTTTTTTTGTTTCCCATGCCCATAATTCCGCTCCAGCGTTGTGCTATCTCAAAAGGAATCTCAGGCAGAATAACCTCCTGAAGCATTCTTTGAAGCTGGTTCATTATTAACGGGGTTTGCCCAAATTGATTAGTCTCTTCCGCTTTGAAATCCAAATTCCTGCCTCCGCCCAGCAAAATCCGATTGTCGATATTTCTGAAATAATAGAAGCCTTCATCCAAATGAAAAGTGCCTTTAATTTTTAAATCCGGGATGGGTTTTGTAATTAGCACCTGGGCCCTGGCGGGTTTAACGGGTTCTCCCAGGAGTTGGGAAGCAAATCCGTTGGTGGCAATAAGAAGTTTTTTGGTGCGAAAATCAAATTGATTTGTATGTATTTCCACCCCTTCGGTCATTTCATTAAAGCCCTTGACCGTAATTCCATTGAGAATTAGCACCCCCGCATCCTGTACCTTTCGCAACAAGGCTTGCATCATTTTGCCTGTATCAATTTGGGCTTCCTGTGCATGGGTGATATAGTTATCCTGAATATTGCGGAAATTGAAGACATTGGTCTGCTCAAAAAATGCATTTGGACCAAAAACCGGTTCTAAGAGTTGATTCACATTTTCTAATTCCGCCCTGCATTGTTCATACAGATCCCCATCTTCACGGGAAAATAATTCATGCCCTCCATGCATTTGAAATTCTATTGCCTTGTCTCCCAGATTTTTCCGTAATAGGCTGATCCCATCAAAACGCTTTTTTACCAGCTGCAGCACTTCCGCTTCGCTGTGTTGTTTAAGGTCTGACAAGATCTCAGAAATACTTCCAAAACAGGCGAAGCCTGCATTTTTGGTGCTGGCGCCCTGTGGCAATATTCCCTTTTCAAGAATAAGAACCCTCGCCTTTGGAAAGCTCTTTTTCAGGTGAAGGGCACAGTTTAGTCCAACAATTCCACTCCCAACAATGGCGTAATCCACGTTAGATAACCAGCTTTTATATTCCCAGTAACTAAGATTCATCATAAGAAAAAACTCCGAGTAATATCGGAGTTTTTGTTTTAATCTTCTTCGGGTTTCATTTCAAAATCCTCCATAAATTTGGTGGTATAATTCCCTGCCAGATAATCCGGATGGTCCATGAGCTGCCTGTGGAAAGGGATAGTGGTTTTAACCCCTTCTATCACAAATTCCTCCAGTGCCCGTTTCATTTTATTGATAGCTTCTTCTCTGGTTTGTGCAGAGGTAATGAGTTTAGCGATCATGGAATCATAATTAGGAGGGATTACATAGCCGCTATAAACATGTGTATCTAGCCTTATTCCATGACCTCCCGGAGTGTGCAGGGTTGTAATCTTTCCGGGTGATGGCCTGAAATCATTATAAGGATCTTCCGCATTGATACGGCATTCAATAGAATGCAATTTTGGGAAATAATTCTTTCCGGAAATTGGCACTCCCCCGGCAACTAAAATTTGTTCCCGAATCAAGTCGTAATCCACTACCTGTTCGGTTATGGGGTGTTCTACCTGAATACGCGTATTCATTTCCATAAAATAGAACTCCCTGTGTTTGTCTACCAGGAATTCGATGGTCCCGGCACCTTCATATTTTATATACTCTGCCGCCTTTACCGCTGCATTCCCCATAGCTTCTCTGAGGCTATCTGTCATGAAGGGCGATGGCGTTTCCTCTGTTAATTTCTGGTGCCTTCTCTGAATGGAACAATCTCTTTCCGAAAGGTGGCAAGCATTGCCGTATTGATCCCCAATTATCTGGATTTCAATATGCCTGGGTTCCTCAATTAGCTTTTCCATGTACATGCCGCCATTTCCAAAGGCAGCAGTTGCCTCCTGCACGGCACTTTCGAAAGAGCCCTCCATTTGATCTTCACTCCAGATAGCGCGCATCCCTTTACCGCCGCCACCGGCAGTAGCTTTTATCATTACCGGATAACCCATTCTTTTGGCTACTTTCTTGGCATCCTCAACATCTTTCAGCAGACCCTTTGATCCAGGAATAGTAGGAACACCGGCTTTCTTCATAGTCTCCTTGGCGGTGGCCTTGTCGCCCATTTTTTCAATATGCTCTCCGGAAGCGCCGATAAATTTTATATCGTGCTCGGCACAGATCCTTGAAAACTTGGCATTTTCAGATAAAAAACCATATCCCGGATGAATGGCATCGGCGTTGGTAATTTCAGCAGCGGCAATTATATTGGGGATTTTCAAATAGGATTGATTGCTAGGGGCCGGGCCAATACAAACAGCTTCATCTGCAAAGCGAACATGCAGGCTCTCTTCATCTGCTTTGGAGTAAACCGCAACCGTTTTTATCCCCATCTCCTTACAAGTACGAATAATACGCATTGCGATTTCACCTCTATTTGCGATAAGTATTTTCTTGAACATAAACTTAAAATTTATACCCTGTTTTCAGAAATACAGCTGTATTCTTAGACCGGGGATCATAAATATTTCAGCTCAAGGTCTCTTTGTACCTTATTTGCTATGATGGATCTATGAGAAATAAAGGCTGATCGAACTCTACTGGAGAGGAATCATCTACTAAAACCTTTACAATTTTCCCTGATACTTCTGATTCTATATCATTAAAGAGTTTCATTGCCTCAATTACACATAATACATCTCCCTTCGCAATGGTGTCACCCACTTCCACAAATGCCGGTTTGTCCGGAGATGGTTTTCTGTAGAATGTCCCGATAATAGGAGATTTTATAGTTAT
>CBDUAW010000369.1:0-3061 GCA_965365215.1 uncultured Eudoraea sp.
AACCCCTAAGAGAAAATAAATATAACAAAAAGAATATTCCGATTAGAGCTGAACATAGCAGGAAAATGTAATTAATAGAATATTGCTCTTGCACGAGCAATGAAAAAACCAAGGAGGCAACAGAGCTGGCAAAAACCAAAAAGCTTCCATCAGGGGAGATGGAGGCTGAGTATTTCCAAAGGCTGTCATTTTCAAAGAGGCCTTCAATTAATTCAGGCTTCGAAAAATCTCCATCTTTTAGCTGCGTTTTATAAACTTCTATAGCTTTGCTTCCCCGCATCATGGTTGTAAAATAGTGTGTTTCACCATCCAGGGTGAAGAAAAAGTTATTATTGGAAGAAGGCCAGTTTTCGCCTTCCTCCTGAACATAGTTGATGGGTTCAGGAAGCGGCACCGGAATGGTCCAGGCTTCGCCATCTTTTTTCACCTTTATTTGGTTTCCCCGGAATTTCCCTTTGCGACCCGAAATAAAGGGTATTCCCATCCGGACTAATGAATGGGGTTTCATCCCGATCTGTTGAAAATGAGGCTATTTTAGGTTCTTGCCAACTTCCTTCTACATAATCAGTTCTATAGATTTTTTGTTCGGTATCCGGGATGCGTCGGGTGAAGTAAACTGTTTTCCCATCCGGGGTAAAACACAGGTCGAACTCGTTTTTATCTTCTGTTGAAATAATCCCCGGGGCAAACAACTGTGGTCTTGTTACCGGTTGTTCAGAATAAGTTATTTTGGGACTTTGGGTTTCAGCACAGCCAATAATCAGGATGTGAAATGCAAGGATTACGAGCAGATTTTTCATGTTTATAATGTTGTAATATTTAATTGCAAGCTGGAAGCACAAAGCCGTATTTCGCAAGGCAAATCTAATTCTATTAAAAGTAAGCAATTTCCTATATGACTGTGCCGTTTTTTTTGGGGAACTTCGAAAATCCATCCGAAATAAGCCATAAAGAACTTTAACTGCGGTTAATTCTTATGCAATGGAAAGGAAACGCCCAGGGCAATTCCCCCGGCAATTTGTTCTACGCTGGGATGAAAATAGTAGGTGAATGCAAAATCAAAGTTTTGCTTCGGCCCCAGTTTCAATCCAACAGAAACAGGAATATGGAAAACAAAGCCACTCTTTGTTATATTGGTGAATACTGTAAAGGTCTCAAAAGACCCGATAGATGCCCCAATCCCGGATTCCAAATACGGCGCGACCCATGGAATAGGTGCAGTAAACCTTAGCTTACCTCCAATTAAAAAGGCATTGGCATCAGATCTGTAGTTTGGGAGGTTATTGTCATTCTTTGTTTTGGCCAAAATCAATCCCGCATAGGGTCTTAGGTCCAGCCACTTGGCAAGGGTAAGCACGTATTCTCCCTGCAGGTAAAACCCTGAACCCTCCACATCTACGTCATCATAGGGAACGCTTATCCCATAGCCAATGGAAACATCAAGGGATTTTTCTTTAATAAATTGTGCTGAGGTTTGGGATACGGCAAAAATCGCCAAAAGCAGGGTAATTGTTTTCCTCATATACATTAAATGATTTAGGTTTAAATTGGAGATACTAATATCCAATCAATTTATTGATTTTCAAATAGTGAAACCAATGAGTTCTTGGTAAGCCGTGCTATTCATTGGAAACAATGAAGGAATAATCATCAAAATGAAAGCAAATTCAACATCTTCATTGCTTTTTTTGAAACCGATTTCCGGCTGTCTTTGGTAAGTCTCTGCAAATGTGGGACTAGCCATTTTTTCAAATTTAAGTCGGTTTGTGCCCATCTGGCTAAGGTATCCATGGTCATATTAAGCACAATCCAATCCTTGTGATTTGCGATATTATTTTTCATAATTTTTTTTGCCTCTGCCATTTGTAATTTGTTCATATCATTTTCCAAAATTCCGAATAGTTGCGCCAGTGTCCATTGCGTAGAGGCCTGGTCTATTTTGGAAATCTCCTTTAAAAACCGATCTAGATAGGGCAGGAGTAGTGCCTTTTTTTCCCGGGCAATCCGCTTCATGGCATTCGATGTTCGCAACCGGACAACTTCATCCGTGCTAAAATAGCAATGAAATAATTCCGGGAAGAGGGTGTTGTTTTGGAGTACTTTTGCAACAATATTTATGGTATTACCAAGGGAATTTGGATGCCCGCCTTTTAATTGTTCTTCAATATTTTTCAATTTTCCTGATTTTGAGTTGCCTGCCATATGGATGGGTACCACTAAAATTAGCTATTATCAAGGAGATCTAGGGCTCCACGGGCAGCCAATAATAGGATTGGATTCGCTTTGCTTTGCAGTGGCATTCTAATGGTCCTTGCGAATTGAATTTCTTTTGTAATTTTAATGAGCATAAATAACCACCAGCATGCCCACCGTTCAGCAGTGTAAAAATTGTGAGGAAACATTTGATACCGGATTTACCTTTTGCCCGCATTGTGGACAGGAAGCGGTTGACAATCTTACCATCGGGGTACTCTTTACCAATACCATAGAGAATTACTTCTCTATTGACGCCCGTTTCTTTAGAAGTTTTGTGCCCTTAATGCTGAAACCCGGGGTCCTGGCAAGGCGGTTTGTAGATGGGAAGCGTCTTCGTTATCTGCACCCGGCACAGTTTTACCTCTTTATTTCTGTGCTGTTTTTCTTTCTCTTTTCCTTTAATATCCGCAAGGCCGATACAGAAGTCACGCAGGCCCTTGAGAAGGGGTTCGATTCTGAGATAGTTCTTGATTCTTTAGTAGACAGGGAACGGGATTCCATCAGCATGGAAAAGGCCCGCAAGGCCCTGCTAGAAAACCAGAAATTCACGGGAATGAGTGATAAGGATATTGCTGCGATCGATTCAGTAATGACGGCACGCCCCACTAACACCAAAGTTTCTTTCGATTTTAAAAGGGAACAGTTAGACTCTCTAATAGCCGTTGGGGCTACCCAGGACGAAAAGCTAAAGGCAATGGGAATGAAAGACGATGAAGATGGATTTACTAAGCGATTTTATATCCAGATGCTTAAATTCTATGAGCAAAAAGGTGAAGAAAAGCTTATTGCCTACGTTAAATCTACA
>CBDUAW010000370.1:0-3033 GCA_965365215.1 uncultured Eudoraea sp.
TCAACAATAGCTGGTTAAAACTCCGGGTGGTTTCATATAAACGGAATTGTGCCTCGGTATGGATGCTCCACTTCTCCGATACCTTATTCATCCCAAAATACATATACCAGGCCCCCAGAAGGTCTTCCCCGCTTTCCTGGGCCTGACTACTGAATACAGAAAATGCCATTAAGGCCAGTAAAATCTTTTTCATATGCTAATCTATCTTTTTTTTCAAAAAAACAAGGCCCCTTTTGCCAAGAGGCCCTGCACGTAATTGTTCAATTTACTTCTTATTCGGTGGTTTCCATCTCTATGGTTTCCCCATCTTCTATAGGTTCCCCAGGATCTCCCTTTAAATGCACTTCAAGGAATTCCAGTACTTTGCTGTATGCTTCTATCTGATTTTCTTTCTTTACAAAACCATGACCTTCATCTTCAAATAGTATATACTCCACTGGCACGCCATTTTTACGTACCCCGGCAACAATCTCGTCAGATTCTACCTGCAATACCCTTGGATCCTGGGAGCCCTGTAAAACGATCAATGGCTTGGTCACCTTGTCCGTATGGAAAAGGGGAGAAATAGCCCGTAAACGGACAGAATCCGCGCTGTAGGGATCTCCTAATTCCTTGTATAAAGCATCCTTAAAGGATTCCCACCATGGCGGAATACTTCTCAGCGTCCTGATCCAATTGGTAACCCCGAACAAATTTACCCCTACATCAAATTCTTCCGGGGTATAGGTCAGGGCAGCCATAGTCATATAGCCACCATAGGAACCTCCGATAATCCCAATCTTTTCAGGATCTATTTCCGCCTGCTGCGCCAGCCAGTTTTTCCCTTCAACACAGTCCTTCAGGTCTTTGTCTCCATGGTTCAGATCGTCCATCTGGTAAAAGGTTTTTCCGTAGCCGCTACTTCCTCGGTTGTTCACTGCCAGAATGGCGTAACCGTGATTTACCAGGTATTGGATAAAAGAGCTAAAGCCTTGCCGGCTTTGCCCTCCTGGACCACCGTGTACCCAAACCAGGGCAGGGACCTTGTTCTCAGCTGAAGCCTGGTGTGGCTTATAGTAAATGGCCGGGATCTCCAGGCCGTCAAAGGAATTAAACCGAACCACTTCTGCGGTCACCAGATGCTCCGGGGTGATCTCCTTGTTCAGTACATCGGAGATCTGCTTTAGTTCCTTGGTTTCCAAATTGTAGACATACAAATTTGAAGGGGTATGTGAGCCACCTGCATAAAAACGCATCATGTTCTCATCCCTGGAAAAGCCCACATTGGTAATGCTGGCATTTTCTATCTTTGGCAGCTCAATGTTTTCTCCGGTAGCCATATCCTTCACCTCAATCACATTTTTAGCATCCTCATTGATATAGCTTACCTGGTATTTCCCGTTTTCGGTGAAATAGGTCCCCATAATGTCCCAGTCGCGCTGCATCACCTTCTCCCGGCTGCCGTCTTCCAAATTGTATTTCATGATATAACTGAACTCTTCCCCTTCATCTGTACTATAGTAAAAGGCCGATCCATCTAAGGAGAAATCCTCTGCGCTGTTGGCGCATTGGGTTTCGTTGATCTTAATTAGAGCATCATCCTCCCTGCTGTATAAAAACAAATCACTGTCATTTGTATTAAGGGATTTGCTCAGAGCTATATAATTTTCATCATAGGAGAGCCATTCCACATTGTATCCATCGTCATTTTGATAGAGCATGCTTGGGGTCATGGACTCCAGGTCCATCTTGTATAAATCATTGTAGCGGTTGTCCCTTTTGTTGGAGGCAAAATAGAAACTCTTTTTGTCCTTCGCCCAGCTGTAGAAAAGGGAACGGGCCCCTTCAAAAGGCGTCAGATCCTGTTGGTTTCCTTCCTCATCTCGTAAAAAAATATGGTAAATCTCATCCCCGTTGTTGTCCATTCTGAAGAGCATCCGCTCGTCTTCTGGAAAATAGGAAATGGCAAAGACCGATGAACTGTCCGATTGCGTTACGGGCATAAATTCCCCCCCGGCCGTAGGCACAGTGTACATATTGTAAATGCCCGACCTGTTGCTCGAGACCAGTAATTTGGACTTATCCGGGGAGAAACTCCCTCCGCCCACATTTTCATTGTCCATCATCTGTTCAATGGTGTAGCTCTTCAGCGTTTCCGCAATGGTAGGCTCTTTTGCTTTCTCCTGGCAACTCCAGATTAGTACGAGGCCCAGAAGCAGGATGCTTTTTTTCATGTTACTTGTTTTTAATTGATTTAGACGTTTATTCTATTCCAAAGGTTACGGTTTCCTTAAAAGGGGAGAGGGGCAATTGCTCCATCTCCTCTTTGTAGGCCTGCCAGCGATTGGCAAAGAAGGCGTTGGTTTCTTGTAAGGCCGACTTTAAATCGGTCTCTGCAAACTGTACCAGCCTGCGCTCTGTCTCGGTGATCCCGGTTTTACGACTGGCCACATAGCGGTAGGCAGTAAAAATGCGTCGCATTACAGTGGGCTCCTGGCTGCGGGTAATCCCCTGCCGCTTGTCTTCTTTACCAAGATAGAACGCCACGACTGAGTCGATCGCCTTTACGATCTCCTTAGACTTCTGCATCTCCTCCTTGTATTTCTCCTTATCGAGTTCCTTCAGTTCTTTCTCATATTTGTTGGCGATGTTCTTGCTTTCCACCAGCTGTTTTACTGCGTCCGCGGCCGTCTGGGTATAGCCTTCTAGCTTTTTGGATAGATCATAGACCTCATTGAGGACCGTATTGGAAACATTCAGTCTAGGATCGGTTCTTACGGTTACCAAAGTCTCATCAGATAGCTCACCGTACTCCACCACCACCCTGTAGGTACCGGGCTTTACTTCCACCCCGCTGGGTTCAAGTTTCGATTTGCTGATCTTCCTTGCCGGGCGGTTAGGCCCCTTCTCATCTAGGTTCCAGTACATTCGGTGGAAACCCGCCTTTTCCGGGGTTTTGGTCTTGAGGGTTCGGATCAGCCGGTCTCCGTCATAGAACTTAAAATAAACCGAATCCTTGGTCTTTTTCTTTTCTTCCGCTTCCCCTTCAGCCTT
>CBDUAW010000371.1:0-3031 GCA_965365215.1 uncultured Eudoraea sp.
TATTTTTTTCCGGACTCACATCGAGTTTCCAGACTTTTCCATAATTTTTTGTACCCCATCCATTGACCCAATCGGCAAGATACAATGCCCCGTCAGGGCCAAAGCGGATCCCAGTGGGAAGTACCCCGCTCAGGACATCGGTTTCCTTATCCAGGACAAAGGATGCTCCTTCTGGCTTCAAAGTAAACGACCATATATGGGATAGGCTGGGATCACCCACAAATTCAACAAGGAAAAATTGGTTCAACCATTCTTTGCCCAGGGCCGTACCGGGATTGTAAACCATCCCTGTTGGGCCATTGTGGTAGTTCATAATTGGTGGAATAATATAAGCGGCCTGCCCCTCCCATCTCGGGAGGTATAATTTTTCGTCCATCCAGACTTTGTAGCCATTGTTTTTGGGATCTGTATATTTTCCATACTGCCAGTTAGCCCGCCATCCTGCATCAGAACCCTCAACAATATGGACCAATCGTTCACTTTCGCCCCTGTGATCCCCGTCATTATCAGAAGAAATGATGTTCCCGTAAGCATCAAAAACAAATTCGTGCGTATTGCGTAAACCCCTGGCAAAGATCTCAAAATCGGTCCCGTCCGGATTGGAACGGACAATTACTCCCTGATTGGGGTAGTGGTGCTTTTCCCCCCCAACAGTTGTGATACTGGCACCTATATCACCAATTCCCCAGTATATTTTACCATCCGGGCCTTCAATTGCTCCAGACATTCCATGGCCTCCAAAACCAATATGTACCCCAAAACCATGGGCAATAGAGGTTTTACTTTCCAAAACCCCGTCCTCATTTTTATCTTTAAGTCGCCACATATCGGGCCCCACCCCCAGAAATACATCATCCTCCCGTACTAATAATGCACCTGCCACATCTGTGATTTCCTCGTGAAAATCTGAGAGGATACGTTGCGAAATATCGGCAAAACCATCACCATCCCGATCCTCAAGCCGCCAGATTTCTTCCTTTTCAACCGCAAGGTCCTTCCAGTCGTGTATACTATCGTTATTCAAGTCCGGGAGCCATTCATTTTCTTCACTGCGTTCGGGAGCAAAAGTATTTCTTAAAAAAGTACGACGGTCCTCTACTGTTTGCAGGGCAATAGACGGAGTCATCCATTCCTGGTATCCACGGATATCGAATTCGGAATTCTTTTGCCGGTTAGTTCGTGTGAGGTATACAAGCCCTTCATCATCTATATCGAGTGCAATGGGGTCCGGAGCCAGGGAATCTGAAGCCCATAAACTCAATTCAAGCCCATCGGCAATAATGGGTGCGATATTTTCTCTACTCTGCCTGGCTAAAAAGACACCGGTTGCAGAGTCCTGTACTATTGTCAGCGGAGTCTCTACAGGCAGCTTAGTGCTTCTGTCGCACGAAAGGGATATCGAAAATACACCCACCATAAAAAGCAGTCGCAAAAAGAATTTTAAAATGGAAGAAGATAGATGAAGTATTAAATTATGAATCATAAGTCGCATGTTTATAGTTCATTTAACTCTTGTACCAATTTGTGAAAGCGGTTCAGGGTTTTTGCTAATTTATTGATCTGTTGCTGTGCTTCCTCCCAATTTCGCTGCTCAATTGCTTCCCTCACTCCTGGGAGGGTTTTTACCCCATAGCCGGTATAAAATCCGGGGGCGTAGATCTGATGTTTGTACCAGGATCTCCTGGGAAGCCCCGCTTCATCGGTAAGTGCCTGTTCAGCATGAATTAATTTCTGATTTATCTTAACAAGCTGTTCTTCTGATAATTTACCTATATCTAATTTGCCAAATTCTTCTATGGTTCTATCCATTGAGGCCAATTCATTTTGCAGCGGACTGAAATCTAAAAAAGGAACACTTGCTTTTGATTTAGGCAGGGCCTGCTTTTTAGTTGGATCTGCAGCCAGATGATACAAGTCATTTTCCACCATTTCATTATGCTTTTTAACTTCCTCCTGCATAGTGGTATTAAGTTTCATCACCTCTTCCAGGTATTTTGATACTGTTTTGTGCCATCCCTGAAATTCGAAAGGCAAGCGGTCTGCATTGGCAAACCTTAGTACAATACGGCCAGCGGTTTCTGCAAGCGCAACACCATAGGCAAATTCGGGATCCTTAAACCGTTTGTAATGCGAATAGGTATCGTAAATAGTGTGGTATTCACCGCCTGCATTTTCCCCTCCAAAACCGAGATTTAATGAAGCGATCCCAGCGTGCTGAATAAAGGGGGTATAATCAGAACCCGACCCAAGGGCGTAGAGCTCAAAATCACCTTTGCCTCCGTTGATTTTGGCGAGTGCGCTTTGTCTTGCTTTGATCGAAACCCTTTTTTGTGGATCCATTACTGCTTCGGAAACTTCTGCAACCATTGCTTGCAGGGAATGGGAACCTCCTGCACGGAAAAACCCACGACCATTACCGTCCGTATTGATATATGCAACAGTTTTAAGCTGCAATTCCTTTCTGTGGTCTTCAACCCATTCCGTGGAACCTATGAGCCCCGGTTCCTCAGCATCCCAGGCACAATAGACCAAGGTTCTTTTAGGACGTTCGCCTTTTTTTGCCAATGCTCCAATGGCTCTGGCTTCTTCCATAAGTGCTACCATTCCACTTACCGGATCTGCTGCCCCGTGTACCCAGGCATCGTGGTGGTTTCCGCGGATAACCCATTGATCGGGAAATTCTGACCCTTTTAAGGTGGCTATAACGTTGTGCGCCGGTTGTAACTTCCAATCAAATTCTAGTTTTAAGTGAACTCTGGCGGGTCCCGGGCCTATGTGATAAGTAATGGGTAGTCCGCCACGCCAGGAAGGAGGAGCTACAGGGCCACCGAGTGCCTCCAATAAGGGTTGTGCATCCTCATAGGATATAGGGAGGACGGGGATTTTGGTAATCGTTGGGGCATCTTTGCGCTCTAGTCGTTCCGCATTTTTCGTAGCGCCGTATCCCGGGGTCAGGACATCTCCGGGGTAGAGGGGCATATCCATAACGGAACCTCGATGTACCCCTGTCTTATTTTTAAAGGCACCTTTA
>CBDUAW010000372.1:0-2991 GCA_965365215.1 uncultured Eudoraea sp.
ATTTCCGAAAAACGCATTTATACTGCAGGCTTTTCAGGGGGTTCAAGACTGGCCTCCACTATTGCGGTACTCTCGGATGCCATGCAAGGGGTTATTGGCTGTGGTGCCGGATTCTCCAAAAATCCCACCCATTTTCCAAGAAATGGACAATCCTTCTCTTATGTTGGTCTTGTGGGCGACAGAGACATGAACTACCGTGAAATGCAGCAAACTCAAGCCTGGCTTAACACCTTAGGGATAGACAACGAACTATTCATCTATGAGGATGATCACCGCTGGCCTCCTTCAGAACAAATACTTCGGGCTTTTGAATGGCTCGAATTACAAGCCTACAAAAAGAATTTAAAGGAGAGCGATCCGGAAACAATCACCAAAAGTTATCAAAAAACATATTCCCTGGCAGTTTCCCATTTGAACAATCAAAAGTCCCTGGATGCAGCTGCAGAACTCAACCGTATTCTCAATAATTACAAGGATTTTATAGCGGTCGACAGTATTGCCGATAAGACTAAAATGCTCAAAAAATCGAAAGCATATAAGAAAGCTGTTAAAGATCGGAAAAGATTGGCCAGGGAAGAAGATACTATTTCAAGAAAATTTCTTGCCCGGTTTGCTGAGGAGCAGGAGCTAGGATACAGTCCTGATCAGTTTCAATGGTGGCAGAAGCAACTTAAAAAGCTTGATGAAGAATATATAGACAATAGCAATGAGTTGTATCAAAAAATGGGAAGACGACTGAGGTATCAATTATTTGCCCTTACTATTGAAACCTTCGAAATACACGTCCGAAATAAAGAAATGCCCCAGGCAGATTATTGTGCGGCACTTTTATTAACACAATCCCCTGAAAATTCATTTTTTCATTACCGCCTTGCTCTTGGGTATGCAAAACTAGAGGCCTGGGATAAATCCTTATCATATCTGGAATCTGCAGCAAAGTATGGATGGGAAAACAAGGCGCAATGGCAAGAACAAACAGAGTTTCAACCTATTTGGAAACATGCCAGATTTTTGAAATTGATGGCACAGCAGTAGCCCTGGAACCGTGCTACGCTACTGCAGGTTTTCCAGTTGCTGTATCATAGGTTTGTCTTCCTGTAATACTTCTTGCAGCATCCTATCAGAAGATCCTTTGATTTTTGCAGCCAAGTTGGGAGAATATAACTGTTCTGCTATTGATGCTTTTAAATAGCGTTTAATCATAGCTTCATAATCATAGAAATCCATCCGGATATTAAGGCCACTGACATAATCTATAAATTTCTCGAAGAGGATATCGTCAACCCGGAAACCATTGAAGAATTCTTCCCTGGAAAAATCCTGATACCTCATCCTGTCTTCTTCCAGGTGTTCAAAAATGAATCGTCCAAAGAAACCACGGCCATCCAGTGCTTCAATTGCTTCCTCTTCATTGCTGCCAATTGGAACAAATATGTCCGGAATAATCCCTCCCCCACCATAAACGGTCTTACCCTTTGGGGTAACGAATTTAAGTGAGTCCGCAACTTTAATACTATCTACAGAAGCCAATTCTCCGCTGTGGAACCGATCTGTAAATTCCTGATAATAGTCCTTATTTCCATTCTGATAATCCCTTTGAATTGATCTCCCCGTAGGAGTATAATATCTGGATACCGTTAGTCTTACGGCAGAACCGTCGCCTAGTTCCATCTCTCTTTGAACCAGACCTTTTCCAAATGATCTCCGTCCTACAATAGTCCCGATGTCATTATCCTGCAAGGCTCCCGCTATAATTTCGCTAGCTGAGGCAGAACGTTCATTTATCAATACATAGACCGGTTTGTCCTCAAAGCTCCCTTTGTCTGTGGCGTAGGTCTCCTCTATTTGACCTTTTTTGTTTTTGGTAAACAAGATGAGTTTCCCTTTAGGAAGGAATTCATCTGCCAGTTGCTCTGCTATCCCCAGGTACCCTCCTGGATTATCCCTTAGATCCAGTACCAGTTTATTTGCTCCCTGGTTTTGAAGTGACCGGATTGAGGACCTGAATTCTCTATAAGTTGTTTCAGCAAAGCGGTTAATCTTGATATATCCCATGTTGGCAGACAACATATAATACGATTCCACACTCTTAATTGGGATCAGATCTCTTTTCACCGTAACGGTAAAGTGTCTATCCTCTGATTTTCTATACACGCCCAGTTTAACACTGCTGCCCCTTACACCCTTTAGTTTGTCTACCACCAGGTCATTTGCCAGTCGTTTTCCGAACAAGGAATCCTTCCCTGCGGTTAAAATACGATCCCCCGGTTTTATGCCTTTCAGGGCACTAGGGCCTCTTTCCACTGTGCGTATCACCGTTATGGTATCCCTATACATATAAAAGTTGATCCCAATCCCCACAAAATCGCCCTTCATATTTTCCGCAACGCGCTTCATTTCGCTCTTGGGAATATAAACAGAGTGGGGATCCAGTTTATCAAGGATATTATTCACTGTCACATCAACAATACTGTCAGTATTGATATCATCTACATATTCATAATCTATATAATCTATAAGTCGATTTAACTTATCCTTTTTGGAATTGGTGGTAAATAATTTCTCAGGGCTATCATTGAAGTGCAATTTCCCTCCTACGAAAATTCCCAGGGCCAGCGAAAGGGCAATTATTGTGGGCCATATGTAGTAGTTCTTTTTCATTTTTCAATCCCCGCTGAAATTTGATAATCTATTACAGGCATGTGCAATAATTCCACTCCAGCTCTTTCAAGAAACCGGATCCCGGAATCATCTTTGTACGCAATTTGATATACCACACGTTTTATGCCAGATTGATGAATTAGTTTGCTGCATTCCCTGCAAGGTGATAAGGTGATGTACAAAGTTGCTCCCTCACAAGACTGCGTAGATGCTGCAACTTTAGACAGGGCATTAGCTTCTGCGTGCAATACATACCATTTTGTATAACCTTCTTCGTCCTCACAAATATTTTCAAACCCTGAAGGTGTGCCGTTATAACCATCAGATATT
>CBDUAW010000373.1:0-2981 GCA_965365215.1 uncultured Eudoraea sp.
AAAATGTGATGGGACCCAATCCAGGATAACACCTATATCGTTTTGATGGAAAGTATCTACAAGTTGCTTAAATTCTTCCGGGGTTCCAAAACGGGACGTAGGTGCAAAATAACCCGTAAGCTGATACCCCCATGAAGGATCGTATGGATATTCCATTACCGGCATGAATTCCACATGTGTAAATCCCATTTCTTTTACGTAGGCCACCAGGTCTTTCGCAAAATCCTTGTAAGAGAGAAATTTATTGTCGTTTTTTCTTTTCCAGGATCCAAGGTGTACCTCGTAAACCGAATAAGGTTTATCCAGGCCATTCTTGTCTTTCCTGTACCCCATCCAGGCTTTGTCTTTCCATTTGTAATCTGCTTCCCATACAACAGAGGCAGTTTGAGGAGGGTGTTCGCAATATCTGGCAAAGGGATCCGCTTTTTCCGTGACAGCCCCATGGTTGTGCGAATGGATCTTGTATTTATAAAGGGCACCGTGCTGTACTCCGGGAATAAAACCTTCCCAGATCCCGCTTTCGTCCCACCTAACCATCAATTTGTGGTCACCTTCGAGCCAATAGTTGAAATCCCCAATTACGGAAACCGACCTGGCAGTAGGAGCCCAAACTGCAAAATAAGTTCCTTTAATTCCATCTACCTCCAGGGGGTGAGAACCAAGTTTCTCATAAAGCCTATAGTGCTTGCCAGCCTTAAAAAGGTTAATATCAAACTCCGAGAATAAACTATAGGCAATTACCTTACTCATATGACCTTTTTTGATTAATTCTGATTAATAATACTCATTATTCCCTCCAGTGGAATGATTGCCCACAAAGGTCTGGAATTCATTTCATAACCCAATTCATATACCGCTTTTTCCAGCATACAGTACTTTAGAATAAATACCCGTTCCTGACTATATCCTATGTTGATATTGTGTTCCTGAATTAACCTTACGTAAGTTTCCATAAACACCCCGATAAAAAATCGGTAGAGGGTTTCCCCCGCAGTGTAAAGATCTTCCTGAGAGTAGGGGTAATTATCGCCCTTATTAAATATTGTGGCATAAATAGCATAATGAAAGGAACGAAACATTCCGGCCACATCCTTTAATGGAGGTTGTTTTACTTTTCGGTCACGGATGGTACTTTCGGGCTCCCCTTCAAAATCCAGTAGGTAAAAGTCCCCATTTTGTACCAGGACCTGCCCAAGATGGTAATCCCCATGTACTCTAATACGCTCCCCCTTAAGTTTGGTCCAGTCAAAATTTACAAAGCGTTTTCGGATGTCATTTTTCTGTTCCAGGAACTTTTGTGCAAGGTCTAAGGTTGCCCCTTCAAGTTTATGGAGATTGTTTTCCACGGTGTTCAGGCGGTTCTGGAACTGATAAAGGAGCCTGTTTTTTAACCAAACCTCATAATCCCCGTTAAAGCGTGTGGGAGTGAAGGCCGTATCTTCAAACTCCGAACCAAGGGCAATATGCATTTCTGCAGTTCGCTGGGCTAAGCCCTGTAGTTTAAGGAACACATTAAGGCCTGCCCAGTCTATAATTTCATGAGGTACATCCTTCAAAGGAAGTTTTTGAAAAAGAGCTATCTGTGGCAAATGGTTTACATTGATATTTTTGTACTCCAGGTTCGCAAAGATCTTGTTGAGCTCCTTAAGAAAATAATCCCATGCATCGCCCTCGTTTGGTACCAATTCCTGCATCAGCGCAATGGTTATATTTACATTGTCAGAATTTATAATACTGAGACTGCCCTGGTATGCAGGGGTATTCTTAAACCCTTTCCTTTCAGACAGGAAACGACTCATTTCATAATCCGGGTTCTTGTCCGCATAAATTCTTCTGAAAAATTTGATAACGGAACTATCATTAATGATAATGGAGGTATTGCTCTGTTCCAGACCCATAAATTGGGAAGATATATACTCCTTATGATCAAAAAATTCACTCTTATGATAGCGTACCCGGGTAGTATCATTGGGTACTGCCGTTAAAATACGCTCAAAGACCAGTTTACGAAAGGCCTCCAGGTTAAGGGCATCTATGATAAAGCCGCTTTGACCCTTAATGGAAAGTGGTAAAATACGATCCTTTTCTGCAAAACTCTCATCCGACACAAACGCAATCGGCAAAAAATAATGATGGTAAAATGCTTCCTTGAAATTGATCTCCAGCAAAAGCCCGTAATACACTTCCCCTTTTTGTTGAATTCGAAAATACTCCTGTAACTCAATATATTTAAGGGTGCTGGCCTTTCCTCCATACCATCTTTGTTTAATAACGTAATCCTCAAGGATATCAGACAAGAATACCTTCAGAAATCCCTTGTATTCAAGCAATTCCTCCCAGCTAACATCAAAAGTGTAGGGCGGTTGTGGTATCAATTCCTGTTTCTTCTTGGTCATATCTACTTTTTTATTTGGAAAATATGAAAAGGAAGGGCGGGATGCAACTCAACGTAGTTCCACTCCTCATGCCAATAATAACCATTGTCAGTAATCAAATCTTGCATTAGTACCTGATGCCCAGTACCGATACCTAAGGCTTCTAATGGAAGTTGAACATGTCCAGCCTGCGAATAATAAGGATCCAGGTTAATTACTACGAGGAGTTCATTGGTCTTAACGTCATTCCATTTGTAAAATGCAAGGAGATGATTGTTCTCTATGTGACAAAATTGAATATTGTTGGTTTGTTGAAGAGCAGGGTTATCCTTTCTGAGGCCGTTGATTTTGGCAATCAAATAGGTTAATTTATTCTCAATAGTCCAGTCCCAGTGCCTCACTTCATATTTTTCAGAATTGAGGTACTCTTCTTTTCCGGGCATGGCTTCTGTTACCATATATTCAATAATTCCTTGAAGTTGATGTACTTTATCATCTCTAATCATTGATCGAACAGCATCTGTAGCAATCATGACTTCACAAGATAAAACACGGCCACCGCCAATTTTTGGTACAAGTGTTTGTGAAATAACTCCTTGGAGAACC
>CBDUAW010000374.1:0-2972 GCA_965365215.1 uncultured Eudoraea sp.
ATCCCACTTTATAACAACATCATACATCAAGTCCGTATCTATTCTTCCCATTTCAAATGGACTGCGATTTTCCGTTTTTATAGGGACCAGTTTATAGGCCAGGCCATCGAGCTGGAGGTAGTCTTTCATCCAGATATACTCTGCTTTGTCAAAGCTACCGCCTGAAAAATAAATGGGCCTTTTCCAATCATTGTTGGCCATAATATCGAGCATTAGAATCCTGTGCTTCGGCAGCGCTTGTGGGAGATCAATATCTATATAGTCTACAATAAGTGCAGAATCCTTTGCTTTGACAAGGCCGGTTTCCAGAACATTCTTTTTATTGACAGGAATCCTGACCTTATTGGTTGGGTAATACACCAGGTTTAGGGTACTTTCCGGGTACTGGCTTAGGTCTGCACCCTGTTTTTCCAGAATATAGCGGAATTTGGTCTGGGGCTTATCACTGCTAACCCAGTTCATAAAGTCCTTAATATCCCATCTTTTATCTGTTATTCCCTGATAGTAAATAACATCCCTGTTCCCGTACCGGTATAATTCATGGGTAAGCTGAGAGGGAATCGGATCGCTTTCATATGCTTTCCGCTTCATTTGGTCCACATACCAGTCGGTCGCGAATAGACTTGTACAAATAACTCGTACGTCGGTCCTATGCCCTTCTATTTCCTGAACATACCACAAAGGGAAGGTATCATTGTCTCCAATGGTGAATAGCATTGCCCCGGCATCTTCCTGGCACGAATCTAAATAGGCCATGGCACTAGCTCTTGCAGTATAACGTCCGGAGCGGTCGTGATCATCCCAATTCTGGAATGCCATTACCCCTGGGACGGCCAGAAGGCAAATCAAGAGTAGTATAGGTGCAAGGATTTTTGGCTTCAGATATTTTTTGAATTCATCAAATAATCCATAAAGCCCGATTCCTATCCACAATGCAAAAATGTAGAAGGACCCCACAAGAGAGTAGTCCCGTTCTCTGGGTTGAAAAATGTAGGGATTGGTATAAAATTGTATTGCGAGCCCGGTAAAAATAAAAAATACAAACAGCGCCCAGAATTGTTTTGGGTTTTTAGATAATTGAAAGACCAATCCGATTATCCCCAACAGTAATGGTAAAAAGAAATATGTGTTTCTACCCTTATTGTCCAAAACATCTCCGGGCAGATTATCCTGACTTCCCAGCCTCAGGCTGTCTATAAAACCAATCCCGCTTAGCCACTCTCCATTTCCGTTATATTTCCCCTGTACATCGTTGGATTTCCCAACAAAATTCCACATAAAATACCGCCAGTACATATAGCCAAATTGAAATTGAAACATATAGGTGATATTATCCCAGACGGAAGGAGGTTCAATTTCCAGGTATTCATTGAATTGCTTAAGGAAGCTGATATATTGTTCTTCATCGATTTCACCATTCGCCAGTCCGTTCTTCACCTGTCCTATGGCGTTTCGGAGTTCGTCATTGGATCGTTTCATTCGAAAATCGAGCGGGCCGAAAAACTTCATATAATTCTCCGCATGCTGTTCACTCCACATTCTTGGTAGTGGGCCTCTGTGTTTTTCATTAGGCCCTTGCATGGCATCCTTATAATTATTTACAATAATATACTTGCCAAGGGCTTCATCTTTTTCATACTTGGGTTTGTCATCTTTATCGTCACCAGGAGGGGCGAATAAATTGCTGTAATAAGTACCGTATACAGGGCTGTCTACCCCCGGGTACTGTTCCCGATTATAATAGGCTAATAGGGAGCGGGCATCAGAAGGATTGTTTTCATTTACTACAACATTGGCATTTGCCCGGATAGGAAGCATCAGCCATGAAGAAAAGCCTAGAAACAAGAACAAAGCACATAGGACCAGGGTATTGGCAATACGGTAATTATTTCTTCGCGTATATCTCAGGCCGAAGTAAAATGCCGCAGCAAAGATCAATCCCATAATGATAGTGCCAGAATTAAAGGGGAGGCCTATACTGTTGATAAAAAATACTTCGCTCCACCCAAAGAGCTTCAAAACATAGGTGAGTGAAAATTTATAGACCAGCATCAGAATGGCAACGACCGCCAGATTGGCAATGAGGAAATTTTTTACTGTAGTGGTCTTATAGCGTTTAAAGTAGTATAACAGTCCAATAGAGGGGATTGCGAGAAAGCCCATAAACTGAATTCCGAAGGTAAGGCCTACAACGAACGATATAAGGACCAGGTAACGATTACCCCGGGGCTCATCCAGATGGTCAACCCATTTAAGCCCCAGCCATAGCAGTAATGCCATGATAAAACTTGCCATGGCATACACTTCAGTTTCTACGGCATTAAACCAAAAACTATCGGAAAAGGTAAAAGCAAGACTCCCAACAAGGCCACTGCCTAATACTGCAAGGGCTTTGCTATTGGAAAAGAGTTCTTTTTTAGGAATGAGTTTTCGCACCAGGTTGGTAATGGTCCAGAACATAAACAGTATCGTAAAGGCACTGGATACGCCGGATACATAATTCACCATTCTGGCAATTTGATCTGCTTCAAATGCAAACATGGCAAAAAAGGCACCGATCATCTGCAGAAGTGGTGCACCTGGAGGATGCCCTACCTGTAATTTGGCAGAGGTGGCAAGATATTCCCCGGCGTCCCAAAAACTACCAGTAGGTTCAACCGTTAAACCATAAGTTATTAGTGCAATAAAAAAAACACCCCATCCGAAGAGGGTGTCCCATTTCTCGAAGTTCTTTGAAAACATGGAATTTTGGATTTACCCGTCGGGGCGAATTTACTAATTAAAAAGAATACATGCTTACAATTTTCATAAACCTTTAACAGGCATGTTTTAAGTAAAATAAGGCATTATCTCCATAAATTGTTTGTGCAAATAAAAGTTTGTCTTAAATTTGCTCGCTCTTAATCGGGAATGGCCTATGGTGTAATTGGCAACACAGCTGGTTTTGGTCCAGTCGTTCTAGGTTCGAGTCC
>CBDUAW010000375.1:0-2946 GCA_965365215.1 uncultured Eudoraea sp.
CTGATGCATCAGTTACTGTTAATCAGGTTGGCAATAATTATGAACTCACGGTTGCCGGGGGCAGCACAGACGATCAGAATATTCAGGGATCTGTTCTTACTGTGGAAACCTTAACCATTGGGATCGAAGGGGGAAATCCCGAAGACGTGGACCTGAGTTCCTTCGCCCTGGAAACCGAAGTAACCGCAGCCATTGCTGCTTCTGAAGCCCTCGATGGGGATACCGACGATACCAATGAAATCCAAACCATATCCTCCCCTGATGCATCAGTTACTGTTAATCAGGTTGGCAATAATTATGAACTCACGGTTGCTGTCGGAGGAACTACTGAACTTGCAGATCAAATTACAATTGATGGTGATGGAACACTTGGCAATGAATTTCAGGTAGCTGATGCTGGCATAACGGCTACAAAAATAGCTGATGGGGCAATATCTGGGGGACTTGGAGGACCAATAGTCGATAATTCTATCACAGCTTCAGACTTGCAACCAGATTCGGTAGACTCCTCTGAAATTAGAATTGATGCTGTAGGATCATCCGAAATAGCAACCGATGCTGTGGCAACAGCAGAAATTCTTAACGGTACCATCTTAAACGAAGATATTGCCCCTACTGCCGCCATTGATGGCTCTAAAATAACCCCGGACTTCACTCAAAACGTTACTACCACCGGTGATGTAATTGTTACAGGCAGCGTATTCAGGGGGGCCATCGACCTGCATCCAGACTTTGTTTTTCAAAAATACTTTTTAGGTAATTCTGAGATAAAAGACTCATATGAGTTTCTAAGCTTAGAGGAAGTTGAAGCTTTCTTAAAGAAAAACCATCACCTCCCGGGAATCAAATCGGCTAATGAGGTGAAAAAAGATGGCTATTGGAATTTGAGTGAATCAAATATCCAAAACCTTGAAAAAATAGAAGAACTCTTTCTCCATACCATTAAGCAGGAAAAGGAAATAGCAAGCCTGAGGGAAAAAAATAAATCCCTATCCATGGAATTGGAGTCTATCAAAAACAATATGGAAGAAATCAAAACAATGATTGAAAATTTAAAGAAAGACTAATACTTTGAGGGTACAGACCAATTTATAATGAGAAATCCAAAAAGCATTTTTTATCTTATATTTCTGTTGGGGGGAATCGCCATAGTAATGGCACAACCCGCCTTGTACAACAGCGGAAATATCAGGATACATGACCAGGGCCAACTTGGATTTCATACCGATCTGATTAACGATTCGGCCTTCGATGATAATCTGGGACTTGCAGGCTTTTACGGGCTTAATCAAATCTCGGTATCTGGTGCATTTGCCCCTGTATTCTACGATCTTGAAATTGCCAACGACAACGGGGTATTCCTGAATACCAACATCAATGTGATTAACAATACCAACTTTGTTATTGGCGATTTTATAACCCCAAGAGACCTGTCGGGCACCTATTTAAATTTTTTGGAAAACTCATTTTACAACGGCGACAGGGACATCTCAAAAGTTGATGGATATGCGGCTGTAACGAATCAACAAAATTTTACTTTTCCGGTTGGCGACGCAGGCCAATTACGATCGTTGATCCTTAATTCGGACCAGGTTAATACTCTTGCAAAATGTGCTTATTTCTTTGAAGATCCAAACAGTCCGTCTGCCTTCCCTGGTTTTAATACGGAAATAAAGCCCCAAACCATAGCTGCTGTCTCAACTGTAGAATTCTGGAGGCTCGAAGGCGAAATAAATGGGACAATAAGCCTCCTATGGAATGCCCGTAGTAATTTGAGCGCTATTGCAGAAGAGGTAGGAATGGTTACTCTTATGGGTTGGAGCAAAACCTTGAACAGATGGCAGTCTATAGGAAATACGGCTGTTGAGGGCGACCTAACAAATGGCTTTATCACATCTGCACCCTTTATTCCAAATGACTATGAAATCATAACTTTTGGAAGCCTGGCAGAACCAGAGGATATTCTCACCCTAGACAATTATCTGTTAACGCCAAATGGGGATGGCATCAATGATTTTCTGATTATCCCTGAGTTGGACCAAAGTCCTAATAACAGCCTTCAAATATTTGACCGCAATGGGATCAAGGTATTTGAACAAATAAACTACACCAACGAATTTGGAGGTGTGGCCAACGTTGGTGACTTTATTATTAACCGGGAACAGGGGCTTCCTGAAGGGGTATATTTTTACGTGATTTCTCTGGACGACCTTAGTCTCAATTATCAGGGGTTTTTATACTTAGACCGATAAGAAACATAAGTATATTTCATCGATCAAACACCGGAATCTCAGGTGTTTAGCGGTACACCGCCGTTTCACAACACTTTCTTTAAGGTTCACAACAAAATACAGGATAAGGGTAGTGATATTCTTACTTTTATCTTGATTTATTAGCATTTGCCCAAATCTTGTATAAAATGAATCTAAAATATCTTGCAGCAATTTTGTTGTTTCTGTCTACGACCCTGGCCATAGGTCAGGTAAAGATAGGTGCCAATCCCAACAATATTGATGCCGCCTCCATTATAGAATTGGAGAGTACTTCTAAAGCATTTGTCCTTACCAGGGTGACAACTGCCCAAATGCAAAATATTATCCCGCTTAACGGGGCAATGGTATACAATACAGATGCCAAAGCCATTTACTACTATGATGGGTCACAATGGATTGCAGCAGGTAGTGGAGCAGGATCAGGCACCTTTAGCTTTGTAGATAATGGTAATGGAACATTTACCATCAATTATAGTGACGGTACTTCATTTACCTCATCCGATCTCAGAGGTCCTCAAGGACCAATGGGACCAATTGGATCTGTCGGACCAATGGGACCTGCCGGAGCGGATGGGGCCGATGGCGCTGTAGGACCGCAAGGACCTGTCGGACCGCAAGGACCTGTCGGACCAATGGGACCTGCCGGAGCGGATGGTGTTGATGGCGCAGTAGG
>CBDUAW010000376.1:0-2946 GCA_965365215.1 uncultured Eudoraea sp.
GACGAACGCTTTATCGCAAAAGATGACTGAATCTCTTTCCCTTATAACTGATGTTCTAATAGCTATCGTTGCCCTGTTGCACTGCTATTTTCTATGGCTTGAAATGTTTGCCTGGACCACAAGAGGGAAAAAAGTTTTCAGGAGTTTGCCCCCCTCCCTATTTGAACCCACTAAAACCCTGGCTGCCAATCAAGGACTTTACAATGGTTTTCTTGCAGCCGGATTATTTTGGAGTCTGCTTATTCAGGATCCAGAGTGGAGCAATACTATTGCCTTGTTTTTTTTGTTGTGCGTGGCACTTGCCGGAACTTACGGGGGACTAAGTGCAGACAAAAAGATCTTTTTTATTCAGGGAATCCCTGCCATTCTTGCCGGGATTCTGACCTTACTTCAATAAGTACTTCCTTAGGTGATTCTTCTGGATAAAAATCACCAAGATGACAATGAATATTCGTAGTTTTGTGGGCAATTTAAATCTAAATAAAATGGCAGTAGGAGCAATAGATTTTGGTATTGAAGAGGCTTTATCCCTCCTTGGGATTAAGGAGTCTAATCCGGGTACTTCAACCGGATCAGAAAACTTTGGGTCAGGGGAATTTATTTCCTCGTATTCTCCGGTAGATGGTGCCTTGATTGGAAAGGTTCAGGCCACTTCTAATGCCGACTATGAGCGCGTAATTAAAACAGCTTCCAAAGCTTTTGATATATGGAGGGCAAAACCTGCCCCTCTACGAGGTGAAATTGTAAGACAGTTTGGAGAACGGCTGCGCGAACTAAAGGAGCCCCTGGGAAAATTGGTTTCCTATGAAATGGGAAAATCCTATCAGGAAGGTCTTGGGGAGGTTCAGGAAATGATCGATATCTGTGATTTTGCAGTAGGCCTTTCCCGCCAACTACACGGGCTTACTATGCATTCTGAGCGTCCGGGTCATAGGATGTACGAACAGTACCATCCCCTGGGCATTGTTGGGATCATTTCTGCATTTAATTTCCCGGTTGCTGTGTGGTCGTGGAATACAGCCCTGGCATGGATTTGTGGTGATGTATGCGTTTGGAAACCCTCGGAAAAAACACCCTTATGCGGGGTAGCCTGTCAGAACATTGCTGCTGAGGTATTCAAAAACAATGGTTTGCCCGAAGGAATTTCCTGTCTTATTAATGGGGATTACAAAGTAGGTGAAATGATGACGCACGATCCCAGAGTGCCCCTTGTATCGGCTACCGGTTCTATCCGGATGGGAAAAATAGTGGCACAGGCCGTTGCGGCAAGATTAGGGAAATCTTTACTGGAATTAGGTGGAAACAACGCTATTATTGTAAGTCCGGACGCGGATATCAAAATGACGGTGATTGGGGCAGTCTTTGGTGCAGTGGGAACAGCCGGACAGCGATGTACCTCAACAAGAAGGCTTATTGTACACGAAGATATATATGACAAGGTTAAGCAAGCCCTTGTAAATGCCTATGGGCAATTGAGGATAGGAAATCCGCTAGATCAGGACAACCATGTGGGCCCACTGATAGATCAGGATGCTGTCAGCATGTATTTACAGGCCCTGGAAACGGTTAAGAAAGCAGGAGGGAATGTTGTTGTAGAAGGCGGTGTGCTTCAGGGAGAGGGCTATGAAAGTGGCTGCTATGTAAAACCTGCTATTGTTGAAGCTGAAAACAGTTATGAAATAGTACAGGAGGAAACCTTCGCCCCTATTCTCTATCTGATTAAATATAGCGGTCCTGTAGAAAATGCTATCGAACTCCAAAATAGCGTAAAGCAAGGGTTGTCTTCTGCCATTATGACTAATAACCTAAGAGAAGCTGAAAAATTCCTTTCGGCAGCGGGTAGCGATTGCGGTATTGCCAATGTAAATATCGGAACCTCCGGAGCTGAAATCGGAGGGGCCTTTGGAGGTGAAAAAGAAACCGGAGGTGGTAGGGAGTCGGGATCAGATGCATGGAAAATATACATGCGCCGCCAGACAAATACCATAAATTACACAGAAGAACTCCCTTTGGCTCAGGGTATAAAATTTGACCTATAGGGCTCCCCTGAAGTATCATACCGAACACAAATACTAAAAAACCGCTGTTACGGCGAAGAACGTAGCAGCGGGTTTTTCCAAACTAACCAAACTAAACTAATTCACAATATTTACGAGGTGATATGATAAACCCTATTTCAATGCCGGATCCTTGTCGGGAGAAACAGGGTTCTTAATTTGTTTTCATTTACAATATCTTTAAAATAAATCCTCAAGTAAAGAGGATTAGTATGATCGGTACAAAAAACTGTATAGGCGGTAGTTAATTCAAATTGAAAACCAAAATTTCTTCAAAATAAATTAGTATCATTTAATCGAATACTTGGGCCATTTCTGCTCAACATAGCTGGCTTTTAAGATTTTTTTAATACATTTAGTAGAACCACCCATTAACTAAATTGCAATTCCTATGGACTTTGATAATTCAAATTTGATGTACTGGATCCTGCTGATGGCGGTAGGCGTAATTGGATTTTTAATTGGTTTTTTCCTTAGGGGTAATGGAAATCCGAAAGGTATCCTTGAAGAATTGGAAACCGCGAAATCCGAAAACCAGGGTTTAAAAGATAAATTACATAACTGCCAAAAAGAACTGGAGGAAAATAAGGGCTCTCAAATTGCTGCTCCAACTACCATCCCTTTCGATTTCAAGGCAGCTAAGGCAGTCTTTAAGAAAACCATTAAAAAGGACGATCTCAAACTCATTGAGGGAATTGGTCCTAAGATTGAAAGCCTCTTCCATAATTTTGAAATAAAGACATGGAAAGCACTCTCTGAAATATCCGTGTCTAAATGCCAGGAAGTTTTGGATTCTGGCGGGGAAAGGTACCGGGTACATGATCCGGCTTCATGGCCCATGCAGGCAAAAATGTGCTATGAAGGACGATGGGAAGAGCTTCATCGATGG
>CBDUAW010000377.1:0-2937 GCA_965365215.1 uncultured Eudoraea sp.
GGTATAGATCACTTTACCTTCCTCATTTAATACAACAACACATCTTGAGAGTAGGCCTTGAATTGGCCCGTCAATGTATTCCAGGCCATATGCCTTTCCAAAATTACCATCCTTAAAATCAGACAGTGCTTCAACATTGTCAATTCCTTCAGCCCCGCAAAAGCGATTAAGGGCAAAAGGAAGGTCTCTGGAGACACATAGTACTATGGTGTTATCCAGTTCAGCCGCCTCCTCGTTAAATTGCCTAACCGATTGCGCACAGGTACCGGTATCAATACTGTGAAATACATTTAGAACCAATCTGTGACCTTTAAAATCGGCAAGTGTAACGCTCGATAAATCCCCTCTGGTGAGGGTAAAATCGGGCGCCATACTCCCAACGGGCGGAAGATTTCCTATGGTGTGAATTTCATTTCCCTTTAGTGTAACTGTAGCCATATCATTATTGTTTTATTATGTGGTGAAATTATGAAAAACAAAGGGGAAAAAGAATAGGAAACGCCTTAAAATTGGGATTATTTTAAACTTATTTAAGGCCGTCTTTCAGTTGTTTGAGTTTAATCCCAAAGGCTGCAAAAATTAAGGTCGTAATTGGACTTAACCAATTGAATATGGCAAAGAAGAAATATTCTGCCACGCTAACGCCAAGAACCCCACTGTGATACGCGCCGCAGGTATTCCATGGGATTAGAACTGAGGTCACAGTTCCGGAATCCTCCAGGGTTCTACTCAGGTTTTCCGGCGCCAGGCCCCGATCTTCATAGGCTTGGGCAAACATTTTACCCGGGACCACTATGGCAAGATACTGATCGGAAGCGGTAACATTTAAAGCGAGGCAACTTCCAACCGTACTGGCAAAAAGTCCAAAAGTAGTCTTGGCCATCCCCAGTAATGAGGTTGTTATCCTGGAAAGGGCACCTATGCCATCCATTACCCCCCCAAACACCATAGCGCATACTATGAGCCAGATAGTACCCAGCATTCCGGCCATTCCCTTTGCCGAAAATAACTCGTTTAATGCCGGATTGTCTGTTGCTATAGAAGTTTTTACAGTAATGGCGTTGAGAATACCTTTGTAGGCCGATTCAAAGGTGAGTTCCTGTGAACCTGTTATCCCGGCAACAATGTCGGGCTGATAAAACAGTGCAAAAACCCCTCCTAACAGCGTTCCTATCAATAGCGCAAGTAGTGGGGGAGCTTTTCTGACAATCAGCAGGATCACCACAAGGGGGACGATGAAAAGCCATCCATTGATATTGAAGGTGCTATCAATTGATGCCAAAATTGCTGCAGTATCAGCACTGCCGGAGGTATCGATATTGAAGCCCAGGATTAAAAATACGATCAGGGTTATTGTGATGGTAGGGATGGTGGTATAGGTCATATAGCGGATATGACCAAATAATTCTCCCCCAGCCATGGCTGGAGCAAGATTTGTAGTGTCGCTTAAGGGCGACATCTTATCTCCAAAATAGGCTCCAGATAAAACGGCCCCTGCAGTCATTCCCAAAGATATCCCAAGGGCGTCACCAATCCCGATAAGGGCAATACCAACGGTTGCTGCCGTGGTCCAGCTACTACCGGTAGCAATGGAGATAATAGCGCTTATAACCACACATGCCGCCAGGAAAATAGTTGGATTTAGTATTTGGAGTCCGTAGTAGATCATAGCGGGGATTACCCCGCTGATTAGCCATGTTCCGGCCAGGGCCCCTACCATTAATAATATAAGGAGTGCCCCGGTGGTAGATTTTACATTTTCCGCCACTTCGGCGAGCATTTGTTTGTAGGTAACCTTATTAAAGAATCCTACAATGGCGGCTACTGCACCACCCATTAACAAAATAAACTGATTTGAGCCCCCTATGGCATCATCACCAAAAACATACACATTGTAGGCCAGCATTCCCACCAAGGCAAATACCGGAATCAGGGCTTCCCAGATATTCAGTTCGCGATTTTCAACAATATGTTCGTCTTGTCTGTGTTTTTTGGTGGTATTTTTTGGCATGGAATCCTGATTAGTTTGCAGGTAATATTACGATTTTGGAAACGGTTCTGCAAACCAGGTGCCAACCCTAATTTTATACGGAAACCGAATTGCGGTCCAGGATTGCCAATCGAAGCATACAGGCTTTCATCTTTTGATAAGTACGCTCAATATCATCGTCCAGGCCTATAGAGAAACGAATTAGTCCGTCCGATAAACCCATCTCGTCTTGCTCTTCAGCGGGTATTTCGGAGGAGGTAGACGTACCGGGAGCACTGAAAAGGGTTTTGTAGAACCCAAGGCTAACTGCGAGATATCCGAGATTATTCTGTTGCATTAACTCCATTAAACTATTGGCCTTGTCCAAAGAACCTACATCTATGGTCATAATACCTCCAAAACCGTATTCCTTAACCATTTGCTTCTTCATTAGTTCATGTCCTGAATGCGAAGAAAGTCCGGGATACACCACACGCAGCCCGTCTGCTTCAAAGCGTTGCGACAGGTACTGCGCATTGTCGCTGTGTTTTTGCATTCGAATATGCAGCGTCCTCATGTTTTTTAGAATTGAAGAGGCTCTGATACTGTCGAGCGTACTGCCTAAAAGCATACCTGCTCCATTATTTACATCCTTTAGAGCAAGGCAAAACTCTTTGGTGCCGCAAACTGCTCCGGCGACACAATCACTGGTTCCGTTTATAAACTTGGTCAGGCTGTGGATTACAACATCCGCACCTAACTTGGCCGGCGCTATGGATAGGGGAGAAAAAGTATTGTCTACTACTAAGGGGATATTGTGTTTGTGGGCTAGCTTTGCCAGGGCACTAATGTCTGCAACTTCGAGAAGTGGGTTGCTCACACTTTCGCAGTATATAAGTCGTGTTTTCGGGGTGATGGCTTTTTCAACAGCCTCCAGTTTGGTTATATCGACAAAGGAAGTGCCAACA
>CBDUAW010000378.1:0-2934 GCA_965365215.1 uncultured Eudoraea sp.
CCCCCAAAACCAATTTCCACTCCTGATTGCAAAGCCTGCTTAAAAGAGGCCTTCTTTTTTCGGATCCTTTCCGTGTCTGGTGAATTTCCCTTATCCCAACCTGCGTATTGTTCAACGGCATCTCCAGCCGCCAGGGTAGGGTAGAGGACTACCCCTTTTTCCTTCATTAGCTGGAATACTTCCAGCGTACCTCCATCCCCGTGTTCAATCGTTTCCACCCCGGCCATAACCGCCCGGCGAATCCCTTCCGGTGTACCGGCATGTGCCACTACATAGCTTCCGGCGCTGGTAGCGGTTGCTACCATAGCATTTATTTCCTCCTGTAAAAAGGTAGGCTGAGATGCTGCCCCGGTTTGCCATCGATAGTCGGCATAAACCTTGATAAAATCGGCCCCGCCCCCCAATTGTCTCCTGGTGGTTTCAATTGCCCCGGGCACCCCACTGCAGGGTTCTGCACCCAGGGGTACTATAACGCCATCGTGGAAGCCTTTTGGGCCGTAGGCTCCTGTGGCTACTATGGCGGGCCCGGCAACCAGCAACCGTGGCCCCGGGAGGATACCTTCCTCAATACTTTTCTTCAGGTATACATCCGTATAGCCTGCCCCTTCAGAACCGAGGTCGCGCATGGTGGTTACGCCGGCCATAAGGGAGGCCCTGGCATGGTTTGCACCTCGCAAGGCCCGTTCTACCGGAGATTCCTTTAATACCTGATCATTCCATGATGTTTCGTTATAGGGATGTAAGAGCAGGTGCGAATGCCCTTCAATGAGTCCCGGCATAAGGGTCATCCCGCTTAGATTTAATTCGGTAGTGCCCTGGGGAACTGATAGCTGCGATGCAGGCCCGGCATAATTTATGGTGCTCCCTTCTACAAGGACCACCCAATTCTGTTGCATTTCCTTTCCGTCAAAAACCCTGTCTGGTTTTAATAAGATCTGCCCTTTTACCATAGATACGGTCAGCAGGAACAGGATGATAAGATAACGGGAAGAAATTTTGTTAAGTTGGTTTCTCATTTTTGTATCTAGTTGGTGGCTGCATGGGCAGCAATTTCTTCAAGTTTTTGGGCTATGGTCACTTTATCGAGCCAGGTACCCCGTACCATGACCCCTTCTACATTTTTTAGATTGGTAATATCTTCCAGAGGGTTTCCAGAGACCAGGAAGAGGTCTGCCGACTGCCCTTCCTTCAATTCCCCGTATTCCCCTTCTTGACCGAAGAATTTGGCCGGATTAATCGTCCCGCTTTGTATGATTTCCAATGGGCTTAACCCGGCGCGTAACATACCGGCCATTTCATGGTGAATAGAGAACCCTGGGACATTAAATAACTGAGGGGCATCTGACCCCAGTAATAAGCCCTGGCCACTCTCCTGCAATTTTTTGATAAGCTGACGACGAAGGGAGATAAAGCTTACCCATTGTTCTTCTGAAAAACCGCTGTTTTCCCCGGTAGATTGCAATTTTCTTTGTTTCCAGTTATCAAGGGTCGATGCAGGCATATACTGCATTTCGGGCTGGCTGAGCATTTCATTGGCAGTGGTTGGGGCAAACCATCTTTCGAACAAACTTTGAGTAGGTACTACCCACACCTCCTGTTCTTTGGATTGCGCAACCAAGCCATCTATAAGTTCAGGGTCTGCCAAATCTGTGAAATTATAACCAAAAAAGCCATTTTCATTTGGGTTCACACTGGCTTCCTCCGGGACAAGCCCTTCCAGAAATCCATCCACATGGTCAATGGAGGCATAGCCGCTCTGTAGCGCGTGTTTTATTCCCACATCAACGGGAACATGTCCTGCAAATGGGATACCAACCTGCTTTGCTGTTGCTACCAATTCATCAAATACGGCCCGCTGGATCCCGGGATGAATTTTTAGGAAGTCGTACCCATCTTGATGATATGCGGTTACCTTTGTGCGTGCTTCCTCGGGCGTACTAACAGAATTACCGTTAAGGGACGGGCTGGAGGAATAGATCCTTGGCCCGAGAATACTATTGTTAGCCACTTCCTCTTTAAGCCTAAGGTGTCTGGGATGTCCCAGCATCCCTCTAATGGTTGTGATGCCGTTCGACAAATATAGAAACAGCGTTTCCCGAATTCGTTCCTCGGTAGTGGGAGGCGAAGGGATATGCGCATGCATTTCTGCCAATCCCGGAATGGCATAAGCACCCTTAACATTGATACTATTGGCGTATGCATCAGCGTTTTCAATATTCAATGAGATTTGGAGAATCTTTCCCGAATCTACCACCATCTGATGGGCTTCCAGAATATTGCCATTTTGCACATCCACAATGTGGACATTGGTAAATAAAATTGCAGTTTCACTGATTTTTTCCTGTGCCTGATTACAGGCGCCAAAAGCGATGGCCAAAAGGCCAAAAAATATTTTTTTCATTGTTTATCATTTAATAACTCTTCGAGCTCAGAAGGCCCGAAAACCCGACCATTTTTAATAACCTGATCAATAGATTTCGTATAGGCAATATTTTGAAGTGGATTCCCCGTAAGTAAGACCAGGTCTGCTATTTTTCCTTCAGAGATTAAGCCGTAGTCATCCTCTTTTTTCAGGAACTTGGCCCCGTTATAAGCCGATGTTTTTAAGGCATAGAGAGGGCTTAATCCACAATCAACCAATGCCTGGAGTTCTTCATGCAGGGATATACCCGGATACCCGTATGAGTTGTATGCACCACAATCAGATCCTGCCAGGAGACCTACCCCAGCCTTATGTAGCTCCCCTGTAAGTTGCCTGAAAAAATCATCAAGAGCTTTCCTTTCGGCCCTGGTTTTTTCCGACGCATTTAAGGCCCTGTCTATCCTACCCTGATAGGTCTTTTGGAAGGCTTCACTCAAAAAATTAAGATAAGGATCTTTGCTGTGGTCTGTTTCATCCAGATAACTAAGGGTCCGGCCAATATGAAGTGTTGG
>CBDUAW010000379.1:0-2905 GCA_965365215.1 uncultured Eudoraea sp.
CCGCCACGTCGCGCTCGTTGCCGCTGACAATCATGACCCCCAGGTCTTCCAGGAGGGAGATGAGTTTGTTAACATCAAGAATGTCAGGGATATTGTGAACTGTAATTTTTTCTGAGGTGAGTAAAACGGCACATAAAATCTGCAGTGCTTCGTTTTTGGCTCCCTGGGGCGTTATTTCTCCATGAAGCTTGTGGCCGCCCTCAATTTTAAATGTGCCCATCTAAAACCTTAAAAGTTTAATATCTTTTTTTTCCGCGACCGCCACCTCTTTGTCCTTTTTTGCCAGAGCTACTGCCCCGGTTAGACTTTGAAGGACGATTCTTAAGAAACTGTCCGCTATCCGTAAGATTTTCTCCGTTAGATGCAAGATCTATCTGGCCATCACTTAATTCATACAAGTGGTTAAAGATAACTTTGTCATCAACAGTATCTTTATTCCAGTTAAGATAGCACTTCTTCATATGATTTGCTATAGCGTATTCCAGTCCAGAGCGCAAATCGCCCTTTTCCCATTTGATAGCAACATCAATCATCCGCTTTATATTATTACCGTAGAATCTGTATTTGGGGAAATTCTGCGGATACTCAAGAGGATCAGGTCTTTGCTGCAGCATTTCCTTACTGGTGATGGGGTAAGGAGAATCTACGTCCAGTTTAAAATCGGACATGATAAAGAGCTGATCCCACAGCTTGTGCTGAAAATCCGGAACGTCTCTCAAATGAGGTTGCAGATTTCCCATTACGCTAATAATGGCCTTCGCCACCTTATTGCGCTCTTCCCTATCTTCAATAGATACACAATGATCTACCATTTTTTGAAAATGACGTCCGTACTCAGGGATGATAAGTTTAGGACGCTCGGTGTTATATTCTAAAATTTCTACTTTATCCAAAATGTAATTTGATTTTTTGCCTGGTCAATGAAAAAGGAAGTCAAGCTGATAACGCTTGCAAATTAACAAAATTATACCAGAATTAATACTCTAAAGAGATATTACTCCTTCTATCTTGCCAACTTCCTTATATTTTTCGATCACTTCCTCAGGACTCTTGAGATTTACCATAACGGAAAGACTGGTATATTTCCCTTTTCGAGATTGTTTTGATTCTATTACCGCCCCTGTATTATCAAAAATCTTATTGATCCGGTTAATTCTTATTGGATCTGTTGGGACGATAAATTTATAGAGGTAATTAGTAGGCCAGCTGCTGTTTCTGAGCAATTCTTCCTTTAATCTGCCGTAAAATTCTTCCGAATTATCTGATTCCATGTCAATATTTCTGCAAATATACAGGTTCAACATCAATTTCTTTAGCTGAGCCCTATTGATTACTTTTGCCTATAGAAAATGAACGCATTTGACGCCATTAAAAGTAGTCATTACAGGAGGTCCGGGCACAGGAAAGACCAGTATCGTAAATTCTCTTAAGGAAAAGGGCTATTCCTGCTTTGAAGAAATTGTCAGAAAACTTACGCTGGAAGCAAAAAATAAGGAAATTAAAGGTGATATGGTTACCAATCCCCTTGCCTTTGTTCCGGATCCCGAAAAATTCAACCAGCAGATCCTTAATGCTAGGATTTTACAGTACGAGCAGGGTACCTTTGCAAAGACCGAGGTGGTATTCTATGACCGCGGTATCCCCGACATAATAGCCTACATGGATTATTTTGGACAAGCGTACAATAACCAATTCCTTAAACCATGTAAGCAGCTGCGATATGATCATGTAATCCTACTGCCGCCCTGGAAGGAAATATACCGTTCCGATAACGAACGGCTTGAGACTTTTGAGGAAGCAGTAGCCATACATGATCAACTGGAAAAAACCTATTTAAGCTTAGGTTACGGCCCCTTGATTGTCCCCAGGGGTACTGTTACAGAAAGGACAATGTATATTCTCAGTGCGTTAAATCTATCTCATTGAAGCAGGAGGCAGTACAATATTTGAGAAAATACTGGGGGCATAATTCCTTTCGTGGTTCCCAGGAAGATATTATCCAAAATGTCCATGACAACAAAGATGTCCTGGCCCTGTTACCTACCGGCGGTGGTAAATCTGTATGCTATCAGATTCCTGCACTTATGAAACCCGGAATATGCATTGTGATTTCCCCTTTAATCGCTTTAATTCACGACCAGGTTAATGCGCTGAAAGAAAAGGGAATTAAGTCTATTGCCCTAACTGGTAGTATTAAAACGGATGAATTGGTAAATCTCTTCGATAATTGCATTTATGGCAACTATAAGTTTCTTTATATGTCGCCCGAACGTCTGCAACAACAACTGGTTCAGGAGAAGATAGGGGAAATGAACGTTAATTTATTTGCCATAGATGAAGCCCATTGTATATCGCAATGGGGAAATGATTTTAGACCGGCATACTTACAATGTTCCGTGTTACGGGACCTTCATCCTGAGGTTCCAATCATTGCCCTGACCGCAACAGCCACTGTAAAAGTGGCCAAAGATATTATTGAGAACCTAAGGCTTCGTGAATTTGAAATCTTTAAGGATTCCTTTTTAAGAAGTAACATCAGCTACCAGGTTATTTGGGAAGAGGACAAACGTTTCCGACTAAGACAAATCTGCCTTGAGAGTCCTAGTAGCGGTATTGTTTATGTCCGTTCACGAAGATTGGCAGAAGAGTTGGCGGCCATGTTGCAGCATCACAAAATTCAGGCAGATTATTTCCATGGCGGCATCCCTGGAGAAGACAAAAAGTTAAAGCTAAAAAATTGGTTGAGCAATCGCTGTAAGATTATGGTGGCTACCAACGCCTTTGGGATGGGGGTAGACAAACCAGATGTTAGTGTAGTGGTCCATTATCAGATCCCGGATAGTATTGAGCACTATTTCCAGGAAGCCGGCAGGGCAGGAAGAGACGATAATAAAGCATATGCTGT
>CBDUAW010000380.1:0-2856 GCA_965365215.1 uncultured Eudoraea sp.
TGATCCTCAGAACGAAAATATAGTCTATGTCCTAAATGCCCCTGTTACAAAGTCAATTGATGGAGGACGAACTTTTAAACCCCTCCCTACTCCTCATGGAGATAACCACCATTTGTGGATAAATCCGAATGAGAACTCCAAAATGATCAATTCTAATGATGGTGGGGCCAATGTCTCAAACAATGGCGGTCGCAGTTGGAGTACACAGCAAAACCAACCCACTGCACAGTTTTACCGGGTCATTACAGACAACCTGGTTCCGTATAATGTTTATGGCGGCCAGCAAGACAATTCTGCAATAGCCATAGCCAGCAGAACAAACGATGCCGGGATAGATTGGAAAGACTGGTATTCTGTTGCCGGATGTGAAAGTGCCTTTCTAGCATTTGACCCAGATAATCCTGAAGTTGTATTCGGTGGCTGCTATCAGGGCATAATTGAAAAATGGGTGAAAGCCTCCAGAGAAGGTAAAAGCATTAAGGAGTATCCAGAACTGGGCCTGAGTATTGCCCCCAAGGATTTTAAATTTCGGTATAACTGGAATGCCCCAATAATTAGTTCCCCGCATGATAGGAATACCATTTACCATGCCGGAAATGTAGTTTTTAAAACCCGAGACGGAGGGAATAGCTGGACGGTGGTTAGTCCGGACCTTACGCGGAATGAAAAAGACAAACAAGGCCCCGGTGGAGGCCCCTACACCAATGAAGCTGCCGGGGGTGAAAATTATAACACCCTAATGGCACTGGTAGAATCTCCCCATGAAGAAGGCGTTCTTTGGGCGGGAAGCGATGATGGTTTACTTCATTTAACCAGGGATGGAGGGCAAAACTGGACAAACGTTACGCCCCCTAACCTGCCTGAGAGCATTATCAACAGCATAGAAGTTTCTCCGCATGATCCTGCCACAGCCTATGTGGTGGTTATGAGATATAAATTTATGGATCTGAAGCCCTATATATTTAAAACCACCGATTATGGTGCTACCTGGACAAAAATTGTAAACGGAATTTCGGGAGATCATACCTTTGCAAGGGTGGTAAGGGAAGACCCCAAACGAAAGGGACTGCTATATGCCGGGACCGAAACGGGAATGTATATTTCATTTGACGATGGACTTAATTGGCAGCCTTTTCAATTGAATTTACCGGTTGTCGCAATAAATGACCTTACCATTAGGCAAAATGACCTGGTTGCAGCCACTGCAGGACGCTCCTTTTGGATATTGGACGATCTTTCATCCCTCCAGAACTATCCTGCAACAGGCGGGCAACTGACTATTTTTGAGCCAAAGGACACCTATTTGATATTAGGTGGAAGTGTTAACAGACCAGTCCCCGGCCTTGGTAAAAACCCTAAACAGGGAGTGACACTGGATTATTATCTCCCGCAGGATGCCGATACTTTGGAATTGAAATTAGAAGTATTGGATGCAAACAATACGCTATTGCGCACTTATTCCAATAAAAAACCTAAGGATTTTAAGACCTGGCCCGGCGGCCCTTCAAAACCGGAGGTGCTGCCCGATAAAAAAGGGTATCACCGATTTACCTGGAATTTTAGGCGTGAAAGCCTCCCAGCGGTTGATAATGTCTTTGTATATGGTAATTATGGCGGCGCCCGGGTGGGTCCTTGAGAATATACCTTACGGCTTTCCTTAAACGGTAGTACTTCTGAAACTCAGGCCAAGGTTTTGCCAAATCCCAAGGTAAATGCCACCATGGACCACTTCAAAGATCAACAGACTGTTCTCCTCCAGATTGAAAACTCCATCAGGGATATCCATGAAGCGGTAAATCAAATGCGTTCCGCAAAGAAACAACTCCAGGAGTATTCCAAACTCCTTAAGGACAATGAAACTGCCCAACCCTTGTTAGAATTAGGCGACTCATTAGTAACCAGGATTACAACCTGGGAAGAAAACCTTATCCAGCCCAAGCAGAAAACCTTCCAGGATGTTATTAATTTCAACAATAAGCTGAATGCTCAGCTAATGCACCTGAAAGGCTATGTGGATACGGCAGAACCCAGAGTGACCCAGGGCGCGAAAGAACGCCTGAGAGACTTGCTGACGGAGTGGAACGCCTTTAAGCGCGAACGTGATCAGATGATCAATAACGAGATGACCTCATTCAATACACTGTATAAATCCCTTGGATTACCAGCGATAATAATGGAAGAATAGAGTTTATGAGTCAACCGTTTGTTTGCGATGAAGTATTTGAAGGCCAGGATTTCACTCAGGAGAGACTGGCTAAAGGGGAATATGAGGATTGTACATTTTTGAATTGCGATTTCAATGAAGGTTTTTTGGACAACCAGAATTTCATGGAATGTGAATTTATTGATTGTAATCTGAGCAATGCCAACATTAAACACAGCCAATTTAAGGATGTGGTATTCACTTCTTGTAAGCTTGTTGGCGTCAGATTTGAAGACTGCAATCCCCTCCTATTGTCTTTGTCATTCGTTGATTGCATCCTCGAATACGCTTCGTTTTACGGATTGAATTTGAAAAATATACGATTCGTGGATTGTAAAATGGCCGGAACAGATTTCAGCCAAACAGATCTAAGCCGGGCTGCATTTCCCGGATCGGACCTTAACAAGGCTATTTTTGATGGAACCAATCTAGAAAAAGCTGATTTATCAATGGCTTTGAACTATAACATGGATCCTGAAAAAAACAAACTGCGGGGGGCCCGTTTTTCAAGGTCCGGCATTGGCGGTTTGTTAAAGAAATACGGTATAATAATTCAATAACTTCAAGCCGGAACACAGAAGAAAAATTCAAAGTTGTGGAGAGAAAATGCCTAGAATGCGGGGAGCCCCTTAAGGGAAGGATAGATAAGAAAT
>CBDUAW010000381.1:0-2845 GCA_965365215.1 uncultured Eudoraea sp.
ACCCCCAACCCTCAGAGCCGAAATCTGATATTCTATCCAGTTGAACTACGCGGCCTTATATTTTCTTTACGCCATCGTCTACCAGCGGCAGACTTGAAATATTTTTCCCTTTTTCGGGCTTCTGCGAAAGTAGAGAACTGTTCCGTATGTACCAAAATCCAAGGGCGATATCCTTTAGTAGACTTGGTCTTGCCCTGGTTATGCTCCTGTAACCTTCGTTGCAGGGAACTACTAACACCAACATAATATTGGTCGTGCTGCTCACTTTGAATTACATATACCCAGAACATCCTCTCATCTCTTCACTCCCCATCAAAAAAAGATCAGCCCCGAGTTGAACCCCGCCCGTACCGTACTACCGTAGGTACGTTCGGGTGGGTACGCGGCCTGTATCGCTTTTTTCTTAGCGAGCGCAATTTACGCAAAAAGAACTTTGTGGAGCTAATAAAATTCGCTCAATCGGGATGCTTTCTCCGCACTTACCACATTTGCCAAAATCGGTTGTTCCCATCTTATCTAGTTGTGTCTCCAAGCCCTTCAAATGTTCTTTAGCTTTGCGTAAAGCGGCTTCCATAACACTTTTATTATTAATGGCATCCATACGGGAAACCCTGCCAATAGCATTATCCGGAGCAATGGGTTGTGTCATCTCCTCATATTGCAATACCTTTTTTCTGGTCTTGGCTATTTCCTGCTTAAGTTTTTCTGTAAGTTCCTGCAACTCCATTTTGTCTCTAACTCAACTTATTGCGAACAATTGACGAGATAGTCTTGCCATCGGCCTGTCCGGCTAATTCCTTGGTTACCATTCCCATAACCTTCCCCATATCCTGCATCCCGGTGGCGCCAAGGGCGTCTATAGTTTGCACCACTACCTTTTCAATTTCCTCTTCTGTGAGCTGTTCCGGTAAAAAACGTGAAATAACTTCAGCCTGAGCCAATTCTGGCGCCGCGAGGTCCTCCCGGCCCTGCTCTTTGTATATTGAAGCACTATCCTTTCGCTGTTTAACTAACTTCTGGACAAGTTTGACTTCATCTTCCTCAGATAAACCCGTTCCCGCGCCCTTTTCAGTCTGTGCCAGCAGCAGGGCAGATTTAATAGCTCTTAGTGATTCCAGGGCCAAAGTATCCTTTGCCTTCATAGCCGCTTTCATTTCATCCATTACCTGTTGTTGCAATCCCATATTTTCTAAATTTTTAGCAAAACGAATATAAAAAATAAACCCGAAAGCAAAATTCACTTCCGGGCCTATCATGGTTTAACAAAAAAAGACTAATCCACATTATCGTGTAAAAAGGAATTATTAGACCGCAGCTGAATTTCATCATTGCTGTCTTCTCCTAATGTTGTTCTGGAAACCTTGCCTTCCTTAGGATTCTCGTTAAGGTCTACACCTTGTCTTTTGTAGGCAGGTTCCTTTTCTATTTCGTCAATATTATTCAGGTTATTCTGAAATTTATAGTTAAAATCCTTGAGTTTCCTGCGGCGTTCGTCGGCCCTCTCACGCAGCATATCCTCAATAGAGCTATTCATCGGATCAACATCCTTTGAATTACCTCCATCCCCTTCATCTGGTTTGCTTATGGTCTTTTTTTCAAAAACCAACTCGTCTTCCATCAGTTTGGGCTCATATTCCTCGGCTTTGGATTTTGCACCGGTAAGTTTATTTTCCAATTCCATATAATCATCAAGGCTGTACCTGGTTTCGCCCTCTTTGTTGTACTCAAGAACGGGGATTACTTCAATATGTTCGTTCAGATCCATATCACGAACTTCATCATCTAAGGAAAAGGTAATTACATTATCGGATGTGTCTTCCTCTTTTTCCTGATCCGAAAGGGGAAGTTCAAAACTTAAGGCTATCTGCTCTTTTTCGGCTTCTACCGGTGAAACCACTTCCGGTGCTATTACTTCTATGTCCCTGATTTTCTCTTTTGCATCAATTATCATAAAATCATCTTCAGCAACCTCTTCGGCGATCACCTCTTCGTAAAACACATTGAAATTTCGAATGTAACTGGTAGTTGGGATCAGCTCCAACATATCATCTTCCTCTTCGGTCAATGTGTGCTTAATTACGGGCTCAAATACCTCTTCTTCTTCCATTTCCAGCTCATGGGCAACAGGAGCTTCCCCCCAATTCTGTTCCGCTTTCTGCTCATCTTCCAGGGTATGGATAATTTTCTTTGTCTCAGTATTAACGATCTCATCTTGTTGGTCAACGTTAAATCCTGTGGCGATTACTGTTACTGCAATGGCATCTCCCAAACTTTCATCTTCCCCAACCCCCATAATGATATTTGCGCCATGGCCGGCTTCTATTTGTATATGATCATTGATTTCTCCAATTTCATCTATTGTGATTTCCTGAGACCCGGAAACAATTAGCAGTAGTACATTCTTGGCACCAGTGATCTTATTATCATTCAGCAAGGGGGAATCTAACGCTTTCATGATGGCTTCCTGTGCTCTGGCAGAGCCTGAAGAAGTGGCAGACCCCATTATTGCCGTACCACTATTGGCAAGAACTGTTTTGGCATCACGAAGGTCAATATTTTGAGTGTAGTGGTGTGTAATAACTTCTGCTATCCCCCTGGCAGCAGTAGCAAGGACTTCATCAGCTTTTGAGAAGCCAGCTTTAAAACCTAAGTTGCCGTATACTTCTCTTAGTTTATTATTGTTGATTACGATAAGGGAATCTACATTGGCCCGCAATCTTTCAATACCTAACTGGGCTTGCTTGCACCTGTTTTTACCTTCAAACTGAAAAGGCATTGTGACAATACCAACGGTAAGGATGTCCATTTCTTTGGCCTGTTTTGCAATGATAGGCGCAGCTCCGGT
>CBDUAW010000382.1:0-2845 GCA_965365215.1 uncultured Eudoraea sp.
TAATTTTGGGAAACACCGCAATCAAGGTGCACACCTATACCTATGGACCAACCATCCTCGCCATTTAGTAAACAGCAGTTGCTTCCCCAGGAGGAGACCCTTGAGGTCTTAAAACAAAAAGGGGAACTCTTTATTGGAATACCAAACGAGATACAGTACCAGGAGAAGCGTATTTGCCTCACCCCGGATGCCGTTAATGCCCTCACCGCCCATGGGCACAAGGTATTAATTGAAGCCGGGGCCGGGAAAAGTGCTAGCTACAGCGATGTGGAATACACCAATGCCGGGGCCATTATAACCCGGGATACCAAAAAAGTATTCTACTGTCCTATCTTGCTGAAGGTAGAACCCCCTACCCTGTCTGAGATTCAGTTAATGAATCCTCAGACCACCATCATTTCTGCCCTGCAGATCAAAACAAGGTCGAAGGAGTATTTTGAGGAGCTGGCCAAAAAAAGAATTACTGCAATCGCCTTTGAATATATCAGGGATGAAGACGGGAAGTATCCAGCCGTGCGTTCGCTAAGTGAAATAGCCGGAATCTCTTCCGTCTTGATTGCATCAGAAATAATGGCTGCAACCAATGAAGGCAACGGCCTTATGTTTGGTAATATCAGTGGGGTGCCCCCGGTAGAAGTTGTTATCCTCGGTGCTGGTACGGTAGGTGAATTTGCTGCCAGATCTGCTCTGGGCCTTGGAGCCAATGTTAAGGTGTTTGATAATTCCCTGACCAAACTGCGAAATATCCAGACCAGTGTAAATCAGACTATTTATACCTCTACCCTGCAACCCAAGAACTTGTTGAAGAGCCTGAAACGCTGCGATGTAGCTATCGGGGCAGTACGTGGAAAGGACCGTGCTCCGGTAGTGGTTTCCCGTACCATGGTGGAACATATGAAAAAAGGATCGGTCATTATTGACGTCAGTATAGATATGGGTGGATGTTTTGAAACAAGTGAACTCACCACCCACAATAAACCAACAAGGGAAAAATATGGAGTTATCCACTATGGGGTACCCAATATCCCTGCCCGTTATCCCAGAACAGCGTCTGTTTCCATCAGTAACATCTTTACACCATATCTCCTGAAAATTGGGGAAGACGGCGGACTCGAAAACTCCCTGAGGTTTGACAAAGGCCTGCGGAATGGACTATATATGTACCACGGCATCCTGACCAATAAGTCGGTTGGCGATTGGTTCGACCTAAAATACAGTGACATCAACTTTCTTATTTTCTGATTTATGCCATTCTTGAAGAGATTGGGCTTTTTTCTTATCGGATTGTCCATTGGGCTTATTTTTTTAGTGTTTTTTCTTAAAAAGAAATCAGAAGAAACCGGAACTTCCTTCTGTTACTTACCGAATTGCAGGGTATTAAAAGAATTAAGGTCCAAAACACCTACTTATTCCGCTGATGTACAAGCCCTACTCGATTCGCAAAAAATAGATTCCACGGACATTCAATATTTTCTTTACGAAGGAGATGTGGATTTCGGCGCAAGTGATACCAAAAGCACCCCCTGCAAGATCTACAGAATTGAAGGAATGGCAGGTGACAAGGAGGCAGTACTAACCGTTAAAAATTGCGAGAATGAAATAATCCTTGAAGAAATTCATATTCAAAATCCCTAACTTCCCAGTACTAATATATCTGCACCTGCCATGAGTTTAAAACCTTTCTGTCTCCCACGAATTTCTAGTAATCGTCTTCATTTCTGCTGCCTGAACCTGATCCTGGCTCTCAGTTTCGTTTCTTTCACCAGCTATTCTCAAAATTACCAGGGAGATGAAACAGCAATAGCAAACATTCTACAAAACATCAAAAACTTTTCTAAGGCTGTAGTTGCAGGGGATCATGAGATGGTCGCCTCCTTCTATACCGAGGATGCAAAGATTTTTCCAGGCAATATGGGAATCCTGAAAGGAAGAGATACCATTGCAGTTTATTGGCGGTCCCCGGATGGGGTAAACACTTCTGCCCACAAAGTTATTCCCGAAGAAATCAAGATTTTAGGCCAGGAAGCCTATGACTACGGGTATTATCAGGGTACCACTCTCAGAAAAAATGGAGAGACCGTATCCTGGAAAGGGAAATATGTAATAATATGGAAAAAGAAAAATAACGACTGGAAGATCTATTTGGATATTTGGAATAGGATACGCGACTAAATTTTTCAATTTCCTGTTAATCTATCAAAGCTGTGGACAATTCTATTATTCCTTTCTCAAACCAAACTCAATCTGCGTCATGAAGTATCTGTATTTAATAGTATTAATCCTTATTTCCGGCTGTAAGTCCGAAGAAACCGTGAAACCGGCCATTACCAAGGATTATAAGGACCTGGCAACACTCTTTGATGAATGGCGAACTTTTGAAAAGCCCCCACTATATAATGGCGCACCGGATTATCGGGCTGAAACCTTTGCGGAAAGGCACCCCGAATTTTCAATCCTCCGTGAAAAACTGGAAGCTATTGATACCACGGACTGGCCTGTTGAACACAAAGTGGACTGGAGAATTGTCTGGGCAGAAATGAACGGATACGATTTTAATGAACGTATTTTAAAACCCTGGCAACGTGATCCGGCATTCTACAAATCGCTTTGGATGTCGCGTAGCGACGTTCCTGCACATGAAGGTCCCACCCACCACGGCACAACGGAATTCTGGACGTATTCCTTTCCTTTGGCCCCCGACGAAAAGCAGCGACTTCTCACAGACCTCAGGGTGATTCCTTCCCTCAATGAACAGGCAAAGCAAAATCTTACGGGAGATGCCCGTGATCTTTGGATTGCAGGGATACGAGATATCCGATTTCAGGAGCAAAACCTTAAGGAATTG
>CBDUAW010000383.1:0-2838 GCA_965365215.1 uncultured Eudoraea sp.
CTTTTAAGTGAAATTAATAACCATGATCATAAATCAGGTTGACCTAATCCTGTACGCAACGTACGGAACCTCCGGGTGTTACACTGTCTTCATTAAAATATGAAACCCAGTCAGAATTAACCGCAGCGCTATTATAAAGTAATTGCCTGTAATTAACCCAATTTCCTTCTTTTGTAGATGTCCAGAAGAATCCGTTGCTTCCCAATAATCCGAAAGTCTTATTGGTTCCTATCCAATCTCGAAATCCACCAGGTAGACCAGTAAAGCCCGAGATATTGGTGGCTCCCTCGTTGGGCGCGTCCCAGTGTACTGTTCCCGTTTCCTTCATTTTGCCACCCTGATTAGTGCCCCTGGTTCCGGTTATAATAGTCTGTGAGAGCCTCATGCCTAGATTAACCTCAAGTACTGACCATTCATAATCAGAGGGTAAATGCCATCCTGCGGGACAGGCCGTAAGGGCAGCATCATAATTGTATAAAACCCCATATATGGAATAATTTGCCGTAGCTTGAGCCGCAGCTACATCCGTACCCTGGTAATCGTAAACCCAGTATCCACAATCCGTATTGGATTCGCAGACTTCCGGTAGATATATTAAGTTTTCCGCCATCCAGGTCTGATCTTTAATGGTAATTGTATTATATACTTTGTTGTCTCTCGTGTCTGTAAAGGTTCCGGTAGTAACTTCAAAGGCTGCTGTAGTGAAGGTTTTTTCTTCTCCGTAGACAATTGTTCCTTCCGAGTTCAGCGCCCAGGCCCTGACATAGTACATAGTTTCTGATTCAAGACCTGTGATCAATGTATCGAAAGGACTCGAATATGAAGGTTCAATTAAAAATCCTTCATTTGTAAAATAATCCGGGTTTGGATATGAGGCCCACACAAGACCAAATCCTGTAGAGGGATCACCTCCATTATCTGTCAGTTCGCCTCCACCGCGTGCAATATGTGCTTCTATACCCGAAATGTCAGCAGTGGTTATGGTGGGCGCTTCGGCTAGCGTCTTGAATAATATGTAATCTCCATAGGCCGTGCCTGCACCATTTGTGGCGTAAGGCCTCACATAATAATCTGTATACCTGGCAAGAGTGGTCATTGTACTGTTAAAAGTGCCTATTCCTGTGCCTTCTGTAGTAAATCCATCCGCATCATCAAGGGTTACCTGATTATTGGTGGCACTCCAAACCAGTCCACGGGCCGTTACCGGATCACCAAAATCATTGGTAATTTCAGCTGAACAGACCGCTGTATTGCTGGTTATGTCAGAAACACCGCCTGTTACCACGGAGGCCAGGGCCGACGTAATAAAGCTCTTTTCCTCACCATAACCCGTTCCCTGGCTATTGGTGGCATAAGCCCTTACGAAATATTCGGTGGCTTGTTCCAGGCCGGTCAGGGAGCTGGTAAATGCACCGCTTCCTGTGCCATCTTCTGTTATACCTGTATTGCTGTCAACAGTGGGTCCTGAGGATTTGCCCCAAACTACACCGCGGGCAGTAACATCACTGCCATTGTCGTCTGTAACATTTCCCCCTCCCGCAGCAGTAGATCCTGTTATATCAGTAATATCAGCTGTCGTAACCGTAGGAGGATCACTGTCAATAAGTGTTACGGAGATCTGGTCCTGTGCTGTTGCTCCTTCATTATCCGTGGCAACTGCTTTTATGGTATGCGTTCCTGCTTCCGCGTCAGCTGTACTTACAGTCACGCTATAGGGAGGAGAATTAAAAGAATCTTCTTCAACATTGTCAATAAAAATTGTGACATTGCTGACCGTTCCATCCTGATCGGAGGCTGTAACGTTTATTGTAACTACCTCGCCTATGGCTATATTGGCATTATTGGACGGACTTGTTATGCTAACTATTGGCGGCTTATTGGGTTCAGCCTCTTCTTCATCGCCACAGTTTGCAAGGAAGAAAGCCATAGAAGAAATGCCCAGAAGTAAAACAATTGTTATTATATCTCTTTTCATAATTTTTGGTTTAAGGTGTAGAATTCGAGTTTAAAAGGGATTGTTTATGGATGCTAGGGCCCGCGATTGTTGATCAACAGGAAATCTATTCCAAAATGAATTTTGCCCTGGCGTAGTTTTGTAACCTTCCTTTCAACAAGGATAATTATCCAGGCACTATAGCACAAAGAACCTCTCAAAGGCAAGGGGATTATAAAGTTGTTGATTTAAAAAATTCATTGACCCTCCTGATACCATATTACAAAATGGTTTTTCACTATTTCCCCAATCTGTTAGATAATCTAACAATTTTCTTCTATAAAAGCAAGTTAGGTTAGGATAATGCCCCTCAAATCCATAAAAAAAACAGCATTAAGAGGGCCTATTAAGGAGAAACAGAAAATTTGGAAATAAATTAAATGTTGGAAATTATACTTTGAGTTGACTTTTTCAGATGCTTATATCCACCAGATGAGTGCCATCCAAGACCGGTAGAACGCTATTGGAGTCTGGAGTGACGGTATACAAAAAATCTTCATCGGAAACCAGGTGTTTAAGCCGGTTTCTATGGGAGGATTTAGACAGGTATCCGGCAAGGTTTTGACTAGCTATTGACCACAGATCCAGCCCTGCCATCACCGAGTCGCATTCGGTTGTAAAACGGTCGGATTCCAGTAGTTTTTCTGATAATGCGCCAGCAAAAAGCGAATCTTCCAGGTTAAAAAGGCCCTTCCATGCAGCACATAATATCACAACATTCTTATCCTGCTCTAATAACCATTCAGATAAGGCCGCAAGGTTGGTGAATGAACCGATCACGATTTTCTCTGCATCGGATGCCATGTTGATGGCTTTGGTTCCGTTTGTGGTAGAGTAGGCAATGG
>CBDUAW010000384.1:0-2833 GCA_965365215.1 uncultured Eudoraea sp.
CCATTGCCTACTCTACCACAAACGGAACCAAAGCCATCAACATGGCATCCGATGCCGATGAAATAGTTATCGGATCCTTTACCAATCTGACATCAATCGCCAACTGGCTAGCTGAGCAGGATAAGAACATTGTGATACTATGTGCTGCCTGGAAAGGTTTGTTCAACCTGGAAGATTCCCTCTTTGCAGGCGCCCTTTCAGAAAAACTATTGGATGCCGAACATTATAAAACGGAATGCGACTCGGTCAGGGCAGGGCTGGATCTATGGTCAATGGCCAGACAGGACCTGGCAGGATACTTGTCAAAATCATCCCATAGAAACCGGCTTAAACACCTGGTTTCGGATGAAGATTTTCATTATACGGTTACACTGGATTCCAATCGCGTTATACCACGGCTGGAATCCCATTATCTTATAAATCTTACAACTGATTAATACAATCAACTGATTCCGGGGAATCAGGAATATATTTTATATCCAAATTTTTGATTTTCACTTTTTTGAGTTAAAAAGACTGGATATGCAGAAATTTTTGCCGCCAATAATTTTTCAGGGTTCTTGCATTTAAAATTGTAATTTCTTAACTTATTTTATTGATTGGGGAAATAGCGACAGACCATTTTTTTTGATGGTATCAGGAGGATTAATGAATTTTTTAAATCTACACCTTTATAATCCCCATGCCTTTGAGTGATTCTTTATCATATTGCACATGGATTAATACCCCTTTTGAAAGGAGAGTAATTAAACTACGCCATATCGATATTCAATTTCACTGGGATTTTTTGTTGATCAACAATCGCGGGCCATAGCCTTCAGTAACAATCCATTTTAAACTCGAATTCTACACCTTAAACCAAAAATTATGAAAAGAGTTAAACTATTTTACGCATTAATACTCGGTATCGCCTCTATGATTTTTATATTCTCAAATTGTGGCGAAGATGAGGAGGCTGAACCTAATAAGCCGCCAACGGTTAGCATAACAAGTCCGTCCAATAACGCCAATATATCCATAGGCGAGGTGGTTACAATAAACGTTACAGCAACCGATCAGGACGGAACAATCAGCAATGTCACAATTTATATTGACAATGTTGAAGAAGATTCTTTTAATTCTCCTCCCTATAGCGTGACTGTAAGTACGGCTGACGCGGAAGCAGGAACGCATACCATAAAAGCAGTTGCCACAGATAATGAAGGGGCAACAGCACAGGACCAGATCTCCGTAACGCTTATTGAAAGTGATCCTCCCTCGGTAACCACAGCTGATATTACTGAAATAATGGCAACAACTGCCACTGGTGGCGGAGAGGTTACGGATGACGGTGGGAACGATGTAACAGCCCGTGGTATAGTCTGGGGCAAATCTTCAGGCCCTACAGTAGATCAAAATATCGGTAAAACGGAAGACGGTACAGGAACCGGTGCATTTACCAGTTCCCTAACAGACCTGGAACAGGCCACTGAATATTTCGTGAGGGCTTATGCCACCAATAGTCAGGGAACTGGTTATGGTGAGGAAAAGAGCTTTATAACCAAAGCCCTGGCCTCAATCGTTACAGGTGCAGTATCTGACGTCACCAGTAATACTGCTGTCTGCTCTGCTGAGATTACAAATGATGGTGGGGATCCGGTTACCGCACGCGGGCTGGTCTGGAGTACTACAAACTACCAGGTTACACTTGATGATGCGGATGGATTCACGACTGAAGGTATAGGTACAGGAACATTCAACAGTACCATGACTATATTGACAAGATATACAGATTATTGGGTCAGGCCCTATGCCACCAATGGAGCCGGGACGGCTTATGGGGATGCCATATCTTTCAAAACCCTGGCTGAAGCACCTGTTATAACTACTGCTGACGTATCTGGTATAGAAGCACATATTGCACGTGGCGGGGGCGAACTGACTGATAATGGAGGTGATCCCTCTACAGGATTTGGCCTGGTCTGGGCCTCTTATCCAAATCCGGATTATTTCACAAATGAAGGATTCTTCATTGAAGCCTCTTACGTTAGTCCTTTTGATACAGTGATTACGGGCCTTGAATCGGAAACCACTTATTATGTCCGGGCCTGGGCATTAAATTCTGAAGGTACAGTAGCCTACGGTGAAGAAAAATCCTTTACTACGGGAACATTTACCTATACCACAGGTAGCTTCACGGATCCCCGTGATAATATGACATATAATACAATTACCATAAGCGGACAAACCTGGATGGCCGAAAACCTGGCTTATCTGCCGGAAGTTTGTGCTTCTGATGCGGAATGTGGATACTGGGTATATGATTATCAGGGAACCGATGTGCCAACTGCCATGGGTACGGCTAACTATACCACTTATGGAGTTTTATATGACTATGATGCTACCCTTACAGCCTGTCCTGCAGGATGGCATGTGCCAACTGATTACGAATGGTCTTATCTGGAGGTTCATCTTGGAATGAATATTCAACAAACAGTTGGGACAGGAATAAGAGGTACAAACCAGGGTAGTAAAATGAAGGAAACAGGCACAATGCATTGGGAAGCTCCAAATTCTGATGCCACCAATATTTCCGGATTTACAGCATTGCCAGGAGGTAGCAGGGATAACCTGGGAAAAGACTTTTTTGGATTGGGGACTATTGGAAATTTCTGGTCTTCTACTGAGGAAGGAAACTGGGTTAACTATCGTTACTTATTTAGTGGAATTACTGGTGTTGGTAACGATTGGTTATCAACTATTACCGGCAGTTCTAATTCCGGGGGTTCCGTTCGTTGTGTACAGGATTAGGTCAACCTGATTTATGATCATGGTTATTAATTTCACTTAAAAG
>CBDUAW010000385.1:0-2825 GCA_965365215.1 uncultured Eudoraea sp.
TATCCAAGTATTTTCCACGTATTTTGGAGTTGATGGCCGATGCTGCAATCAATCCGAACTTTACCCAGGAAGAATTCGATAAAGAAAAAGATAAATTGATCACCGGGCTTAAGACACAGGAAAAAGATGTATCCGCAATAGCCAGCAGAGTTCAGGGAGCCCTGGCCTATGGAAAAGGGCATCCGTACGGAGAGTTTACAACCGAAGAAACCGTAAACAACGTAGCTTTAGTCGATGTTGTGGATTTTTATCAGAACTATTTTGTACCTGCCAATGCCTACCTTGTGGTAATTGGGGATGTGGAGTTTGATCAGGTAAAGGATCTGGTTACTGAGTATTTTACACCCTGGACTAAAGCCGCGCCTCCATCCCTGAGCTTCTCTGATCCTTCTGATGCACAATACACGCAAATTAACTTTGTAGACGTGCCCAACGCAGTACAGTCCGAGATAGCAGTTCAGAATCTGGTTGACTTAAAAATGAAGGACGATGACTACCTGGCAGCTTTAGTAGCCAACAGAATCCTTGGGGGTGGCGGAGAAGCACGTTTATTTTTGAATTTAAGAGAAGATAAAGGATATACTTACGGTTCCTATTCCAGAATTGGAAACAGCAAATATGTTCCATCGCGTTTTAGGGCTACCGCAAGTGTCAGAAATGCAGTTACAGATAGTTCTGTAGTGGAAATTCTAAAAGAAGTTGACCGGATTTCAAAAGAGCCTGTAACTGAGAAGGAACTCAAGAATACAAAAGCCAAATACGTAGGGAATTTTGTACTGGCCCTGGAACAACCTTCAACTATTGCAAGATACGCCTTGAATATAGAAACAGAAGGTCTCCCTAAAGATTTTTACAAGACGTATTTAGAGCGGATCAACGCACTTTCGATTGAGGACGTGCAGACTGCGGCCCAAAAGTACTTTAACGTAGACAATGCAAGAGTAGTAGTGGCCGGTAAAGGAAGTGATGTTCTCGAAAATTTGGAGAAAGTTTCCTTTAATGGCAAAGCAGTTCCCGTTTTGTATTATGATAAATTCGCTAACAAAACAGAAAAGCCCGATTACAATGCAGCTATTCCTGATGGATTATCGGTTCAGTCTGTGGTCGACAAATACTTTGAAGCCATAGGTGGGAAAGATAAAGTTGATCAGATTAAATCCTTGAAACTGGTTTATGAAGGGGAAGCTATGGGCGCAAAGATCAAGACAGAGGAAAAAAGAACAGCCGATAAATACGCTCAAACTACCTATATGAATGACGCTCCTATGATGGGGGTTATTGCTAAGGGAGATGAACTATATATGAAACAAGGTGGAAATAAAGTACCTCTTCCCCCACAAATGCAGGAAGACCTGAGGAAAGCAATGGGGATTTTCCCTGAACAGGGATTTGTTGCCGGTGGTAATGCTAAACTGGCTGGTAAGGAAGAAGTAGATGGTAAAGAAGCCTATAAAATTGAGGTTTCTGGAGAGGTGATGCAGGCTACCTACTTCTATGATACCGAGTCTGGTCTGAAAGTTAAAGAGGCTACGGTTATTAATATGAACGGTCAGACCCAAAACCAAGAGGTTTTCCTGAAGGATTACCAGGAAGTAGACGGCATTAAATTCCCCTCTGTGAAAATTGGTTCCATGGGACCTCAAATGGTGGAAAGCAAATTGCTGGAGGCCGTTATTAATATTGAGATCACTGAGGCAGATTTTGAATAAATGCAATTCAGTAAATATCTGAATAGAAAGCACCTCATTCCTGAGGTGCTTTCTTTTTATTAACCAGGTATACCCCTACCAGGATCACAATAGCTGCCAACAATTGTACAAGGGTAAATTTTTCACCATCTAACAAACCCCAAAATATTCCTACTACAGGGATCAGGTAGGTTACCGATACAGAAAATACAGGCGTTGAAATCTGGATTAGCTTATTAAACATAACCTTAGCCACGCAAGTACCTAAAATGCTCAAAATAACAAGGTAACCAATGGAACTCCAGAAGAATTCCCCCTGAATCACTTCGGGCTTATACACATCGGAAAATAGCAGAACAACAATTGCGGGAATTATCATGACCGCAAAATTTCCCACTGCTATCCCTAATGGAGAAACCTCCTGAAGTTTACTTTTTATAATATTCGCATTAAATGCGTAAAAAATAGTGGCAAGGATCACCAGGCCCGAAAACCAGTAGTTCTGATTCGGGTTTATGTCTGCTCCTAAAAAAATCAGCAACGCTGCCCCAATTAGTCCAATTAAGACTCCATACAACTGGTTTGTATTGAATTTGATTTTGAAGGCGAGATACCCCAAAAAAATGGTAAACAGGGGCACACAGGAATTGAGGATGGATGCAATACTGCTATCAATCTCCGTTTGGGCAAAGGCGAATAGAAAAACCGGAAGAAAACTTCCTAAAATACCAGAGATTGCAATCCATTTCCACTGCTTTGATGATATCCCCCTAAGGGATCTTGCGCCAATGATAAAAAGGAATATGGTGGTTATCACAATCCGTACTGATCCCAGCTGCACTGGGTTAAATCCTTCCAGGCCTTTTTTAATCAGGATATAGGAGGTGCCCCAAATAAGAGAAAGTGTAATAAGATAAAACCATTTCCGGTTTACATCGCTCATCCGAGGAAGATTTCAGCAAAAGTGACACTTTTTAATGAATATATTGCTTAAGGATTTTGTAATTTTACTATCTGCAAATTACCTGTCTTATGAGAAACATTTATCGGCTGATTTTAGTAATAGCACTTTTGGCAACAACTTCGTGCAAAGAGGCAAAAAAAGAACAGGAACCAACAAAAATGGAAGAAATAATG
>CBDUAW010000386.1:0-2822 GCA_965365215.1 uncultured Eudoraea sp.
TCAAATCGGTCTCCGGGGGTACACCTGTAGCTCCGTCTACAGGATCAAGAATAGTGACACAACCAGGAATAGTGCTTGCCGCCCCGGTCATGAATTGCTCTTCAGGGCAGTTGACTGCATTCCCATTGTTATTGCTGGGGATTATGGTAACATAATAGGTTGTGTTTTCAAGAAGTCCGGAAGGAGCCGTATACACCAATGCACTACCCATATCTAACATGTCTTCAACGTCTCTACCCCCCGGGGTGGTGCCAAGGTTTAAAAAATATCGGGTAACATTTGCACGGGCCTGCCAGCGGATTTCTGTATTTACCGAGACATTCATTGCACCATTCCCGGGAGTGTCTAATATTGTACAAGTCGGAACCTGGGCATTCACCACAAAATGAAGACTAATCATCGTCAGAAAGAACAATGATTTTTTCCACCGAAAGGGATGAAACATCAGGTATGGGGCTAAAGTTGGAAGCACCTCTAAAGATAGGTGATTTTCAGAACTTATTCGAATTTGCGCTCTTTGACCTTACGCATTTTATTGGCTTTACCATTCCCCTTAAATTTTTCTTTTACAGGGTCCCAATTCAAAGTTTCCCTTAACTCATAAGCCATATTGGCAATGTTACAAACAGTAGCTGTTCGATGTCCAGTTACCACATCACATACCGGTTGCGTTCTATTCTTTATAGCATCGAGCCAATCCTGATAGTGATCAGTAGTAACTTTGTACAGCGAACGACAACCGGTTCGACTTAAATGGCGCAACTTACTTTGTACAGGGATTCATCCTGGGGTTTTAAGGGCATTTTTACAAGACTTTCAGGAGTTGTTTCAAAATAATTCCTGCTGATATCCATCTTCCCTTCAGAACCTATAAAACGAACACCCCATCCACGATCAAACTCCTCATGAACCATCTCTATACCATTCCCATATATCATTTTCAGTCCCCTGCTTGCCTGGGGATCCTTTGGAGGAATAAATGTAACAGGACCGGACTTGTCCATTCCCAGCGCCCACTGGGCAATATCAAACATATGAGCTCCCCAGTCGCATACGCCTCCCCCACCGTATTCGCGAAAATCGCGCCAATCTGGCCAAAAATCCACGTCATTGCTGGAAGGGGATAACCTGTGATTGTATCCAAGAAGTGGGGCGGGACCACACCATTTGTTCCAGTTCACTTCTTCTGGTAATGCCTCGGTAGGCAAGTCATATCCCCTGGAAGGGTTACCCACGCTAACCAATACTTTGGTGATTTCTCCCAGGTAGCCATTCCTAACTAATTCACAGGCCCGTCTGAAGTTTTCCCAGGAACGCTGCATGCTTCCTGTCTGGACAATTCTTCCGGTTTTATCAGCAGTTTTCACCATGGCCTTGCCTTCTGCGATGGTATGGGTTAATGGTTTTTCACAAAAAACATCTTTCCCGGATTCCATGGCGTCTATTGCCTGTAACGCATGCCAATGATCAGGGGTGGCAATCACTACCGCGTCTATTCCGGGATCTGCCAGGAGCTCCTTGTATTCCAGGTAGGTCTTTACCCCATTATAGTGATCCTGATCCCGGTGTTCACTGTAAAGTTCTTGAACCAATTCCCGAAACCATTTATTTTTGGTTGTCCACACATCACTCCCTGCCACAATCTGGCAGTTCATATTTCTGGTAAATCGGGAAGCTAATCCCCTACTCTGTTTTCCAAGGCCGATGAATCCTAGATTTACTTTGTCGCTCGGAGCGGTAAACCCCCTGCCCAAAACATAGCGTGGTACTATAGTAAAAGCACCAAAAGTTAGAACTGAAGTCTTTATAAAACTTCTCCTGTCAACAGCTATCCCAGTTTCTTCCGGGCGCTCTTCCTTTGTAATTTTCTCGGTTTTCATAATACGGTAAAAGCTAGGTGATTATAGGAATACAACACCTTAAGATACGAGAAAATATTGAGATAGAATGGGAATGTCCCACGGTGTTCGGGGATACAATCCTGAAGCTAAGATTTTACATCTGCGTCTTTCAGAATATCCTCAGCCGAAGCCGTAATGCCTTTGTAACAGCCGTAACCCCATCTTGCAAACAAAAGAAGCCCCACAAGCATTACAGGGATATACCACCACAATACCTGACTTTCCAAAATTAAATCTTTATTCTTTAGCAGTTTTCCCGCAACCGGTAAACTTGTAAATACCAATATAACACCCAGGAATATGCCTATTCGTTGCAGATAAAGGAAATTGTTTCTTGCTTTGGTGTACAGGCGTACATTTTCAGCATATTGGTTTTCAGCTATCCTGATTTGCTTCATTCGCTGAATAGACCTGAGTACCATCACCGGAAGGAAGATCAATATGGCCGCGGTAAAAATTCCACTGAGCAAAAGATACCAGGCATCCAGTTTACCTATATTAAATAGTATGAAAAGGGCGGCGCCAAAGCAAATGACAGCCCCAAAGGATTCATACTTGGCAATTTTTTGGATTCTATTGTTATAGTTTATCTGCGTCATTTGTAATATTGTTTTATCTGTTAACCTCTTTTGTTGTTCCAGTTGCGTACTCATCTCGTTCCAAAGCTGTTTCATTTCTTCAATGTCCATAACCAGTTGTTTTTTTTACTTGTTCCTTTAATTTCTTCTTTATTCTGTTAATTCGTGTGCCCACGTTGGATACCGAAAGACCAGTTACTTCGGCAATTTCCTCGTATTTTTTACCCTCAAGTAGCAGGAGTATCAAACCCTTATCTAAAAGATTGAGTTGATGAACGAAACTATAGAGCAACTTGAGCTGTTCTTCAAAATTGGAATCTGGTTCTGTAATTTCACTTTGAAA
>CBDUAW010000387.1:0-2808 GCA_965365215.1 uncultured Eudoraea sp.
TATGATCAGATTTGGTGATATTGAACTGGAATTTGTAGGTGCAAGGAAAGAGAGTTACCAGTTAGACAGCCGAAAGCCGGAGGTCCAAAAAGGAACACTGGAAGATGACCAGAAACGTCGCGATTTTACAATAAACGCCCTGGCCATATCCTTGAATCCGGCAGATCGCGGAGCACTGCTAGATCCCTTTAATGGTTGGGAAGACCTTAAAAAAGGCATTCTGAGAACTCCTCTCGATCCGGATATCACTTACTCGGATGACCCCCTTAGGATGATGAGGGCCATTAGATTTGCCTCTCAGCTTGGATTCCGGATCCATAAACCTTCTTTATTAGCCATTAGGGATAATAAGGAACGGATCAAAATTGTTTCCAATGAACGAATCGTTGAGGAATTACATAAAATTCTAGCCAGTAAAAAACCTTCAGAAGGTTTCCGCCTGCTTCATCAAACCCAGCTTTTACCTTATATCCTTCCTGAATTAACCGCACTTGAAGGAATCGAAGAAGTGGAAGGACAACGTCATAAAGACAATTTCTGGCATACACTGGAAGTAGTAGACAATATTGCTAATACCACAGACAATCTCTGGCTCCGATGGGCCGCTTTACTGCATGATATAGGGAAAGCGCCTACCAAAAGGTTCGACAAGAAAATTGGCTGGACTTTCCACGGCCACGAATTTGTAGGCTCTAAAATGGTTTACAGGCTCTTTAAGCGACTTCGAATGCCTCTGAATGAAAAGATGAAGTTTGTACAGAAAATGGTTCGCATGAGTTCCAGGCCAATTATTCTGTCTGAAGATCACGTTACCGATTCTGCGGTAAGACGACTAGTATTTGATGCAGGGGAACATGTAGAAGACCTAATGACCCTGTGCGAAGCCGATATTACGACCAAAAATCCCCGTAAACAAAAGCGCTACAAGAACAACTTTCGTCTGGTTCGTCAAAAGATAATTGAAGTTGAAGAACGCGACAAGGTTAGGAATTTTCAGCCGCCCGTTAGTGGAGAAGATATCATGGAAGCTTTTGGCCTTAAACCCTGCCGGGAAATAGGTCAGATCAAAGAAGCAATCAAGGAGGCTATTCTGGAAGGTGAGATTCCCAACAATTATGAAGAAGCATATGAATTCATGCTTCATAAGGGCCAGGCAATGGGATTGAAATCCGTGAAAAAGTAAGCGGTTATTTGCCCTGTTTTGCACTAAGTATAGTAATTTTGCAGGATGCAAAAGAAAGTGTCTCCCCTGAGAAAAAACTATCGCAAAACGGTTAAAATTACCCTGATCATAGTGTATCTGGTCATTGCTGCAGGTGCTGTAGTCAGGATGACCGGAAGCGGGATGGGCTGCCCTGATTGGCCCAAATGTTTCGGCTACTACATCCCCCCCACTGAACAGTCGCAATTAGAATGGACTCCCGGGAAGGAGTATCAAAAGGGACAGGTAATTATCCGGGGAGAATCCCTGTACGTAGCACAGGAGGATTTCTTATCAGGGGATAGGTATGATACCTCTAATTGGACGGCCTATGATAAACACGATTACGCAGTTTTTAATGCCTTCCATACCTGGACCGAATTCATTAATCGTCTGTTGGGAGCACTTGCGGGGCTTGCCACTTTGGTGATGGCCGTTTTCTCATTCGGATACTGGAAGGATAAGAAACGGATCACCTTTTTATCCGTTTTTACAGTCCTTGCCATTGGCTTCCAGGCATGGCTGGGCGCCACGGTAGTATATTCTGTCCTGGCACCTGTAAAGATTACAATCCACATGATAATGGCGCTGCTGATAGTGGCCCTTTTACTATATCTCATACATCTTACAAGACAAACTTCAAAAGGCAATAGACCCAATGCTGTTTTGAAATGGTTGGTTGCTCTGGCCTTGCTGGCTACCGTCTTACAGGTAGTCCTGGGAACGCAGGTACGGCAATTTGTGGATACCCGGTCAGCGCTGGTAGGGGAAGATGCCAAGTCCTTGTGGCTGGCCGATCCTTCCATTCAATTCTATATTCACCGATCCTTTTCTATTCTGGTAGTAGTATTAAACCTCTACCTGGCCTTCCGGATTTACAGGAAACAGTTGGGGTACAACAAGATCAACTGGGTACTCGGCCTGCTGCTACTTGAAGTTGCCTCCGGGATTGCGATGTATTACCTGGATTTTCCATTTGGGAGTCAACCGGTACACCTCTTATTTGCCTCCTTTCTTTTTGGGGTACAGTTCTATTTGGTCTTAGAAGTATTCAGAGCGCCCTGGAAGTTGAATTCTTTGTAATTTTGCAATTGAAATCGTATCTGTCATGATTTATAAAATCAGAATAATCCTCGATACCGACGATGATATTTTCAGGGACATCGAAATTGAGGGAGAAAATACCCTTGAAGACCTGCACAATACAATTACCCAGGCCTTTGGTCTTATGGGTGATGAGATGGCTTCCTTTTATACCTGTGATGACCGCTGGAATCAGGATGAGGAAATTGCATTATTCGATATGAGTGACACTGAGGGCCATGTTCGCCTAATGAATGAGACTTTCATTGAGGTTATCCTCACAGAAAATACGCCAAAGCTTATTTACGTATACGATTTTTTAAGTATGTGGACCTTTTTTGTGGAATTGGCAGATATCGTGGAAAAAGAAGATGGCCGCGCCTAACCGAATTTATTGTTTAGTTTTGGGGAATTGCCCGATGCTCCGCCTGAAAAGAAGTTTGAGTCGGATCCGGAATTTGACTTCGACAATACCCTGGAAAACTACGAGGATCTTGATTTCGACGAAAACTGGAATTAAGCCG
>CBDUAW010000388.1:0-2804 GCA_965365215.1 uncultured Eudoraea sp.
CATTCCTGCTTTTAGCAGAACATTCTGTGGCTCCTGTAATCGGCTAAGGATTACAGCTACCGGCGATGTAATCACTTGCCTTTACGGAAAACCTAAGATGAACCTTCGGGAAGTTATTAGGCAACAGGATTCAGAAGAACATATTAAAAACAGTATTCGCGAGGTCATTGGCAAAAGGGCTAAAACAGGCAATGATGCCCAAGAAGAACATTCCGGCATGATCTTGAGTTCCATGACTTCCATTGGGGGCTAAATAGAAACTCGTATGAATGGCAAAACAAAATACGGGCTATTAGTATTTGCTATAATATTTTTTTTGGGCAATATTCTTATTCTAAGGGCACAAAATATGGTTGGGGGCCCCTGCGAAGGTTGTGAGGCGCTTTTAGAATATCCTGCCGGAAGCTTGAAAGCTGTGGACACTATCCCAGGGCATTCCATATATAGCCCAAAGGTACTTCTTACCGGAGTTGTATATAGAGCTGATGGAAAAAATCCGGCAGAAAATGTTATAGTTTATGCGTATCAAACCAACCGGAAAGGGATCTACGCGCGCAAGGAGAATTCAAAAGGCTGGGGCAGACGGCATGGCTATCACAGAGGATGGGTTAAGACGGGCCAGGATGGCCGTTATACCTTTTATACCTTCCGGCCCGGTGCCTACCCGGAAAGAAACGAACCGGAGCACATCCATTTAGTGGTAAAAGAACCTGAAACAATTCCTTATTATATTGACGATGTTCTGTTCCTGGACGATCCAAGACTGGCAGAGCAAATGAAACAGGCACTAAATAACCGTGCCGGAACGGGTTTAGTATCACTATCCATGAAAGGAAGTTATTATGTTGCGAAAAGAGATATTATCTTAGGTGCAAATATTCCAAATTACCCAAAGAAGTAAAAGATGAAGAATACCGAAAGCTTCGGAGAACCTAAATTATACGGCCTTGTACTATCCGGTGGCAAGAGCACCCGGATGGGGCAGGACAAAAATGTATTGGATTATCATGGCCTACCCCAACAGGAATACTTATATGATTTATTAGAGCGGGTTTGTGGAAAAACCTACCTGAGCATTCGTTCGGATCAGCATCTCAAGACCCCGGAACACTTGAATACCATACTCGATCAAAATGAGTACAGAGGCCCTTTTAATGGTATTTTGAGCGCCCACAAAGCCTTTCCTGATGTAGCCTGGTTAATTCTTGCCTGCGATCTCCCTTTGCTGGGAATGGAAGTGATAGCGCAACTGGTGAACGAAAGGGATTCGGACCATCTGGCCACTGCCATGGCCACCAAGGTATCCGGACTACCGGAGCCACTGGTTGCTATTTGGGAGCCAAAGGGGCTAAAGAAAGCCATCAACTATCTCAAAGAATCTGACAGTACTTGTCCGAGGAAATTTTTGATTCGGTCAGGTTGTAAACTGGTATACCCGGAAAAGGATGAGACCTTACTGAATGCCAATTCCCAGGAAGATTTTAAAGAAGCCTTATCCAAAAGCAGATCCACTTGAGCCATAACAATCGATATATAAAACAGGAGCGTTTAAAGGATTTTGGTCCGGATGCACAATTAAAACTTCAACAAGCTGCGGTTTTGGTGGTTGGTCTTGGAGGATTGGGGATTCCGGTACTGCAATATTTGAATGCAATGGGTATTGGTACACTTGGCCTGGTAGACCAGGATGTTGTTGAATTATCGAATCTTCAACGACAGGTGATCTACAACGAAGACCAAATTGGAATGCTCAAAACTGAAGCTGCAATGGCATCTCTTCGAAAGCAGAATTCCCGCACGGAACTAAAGGTCTACGATACCTTTTTGACCCGGCAAAATGCCTTGGAGATCATTTCTGAATTCGATGTGGTAGTTGATGCTACAGATAATTTTGCCACCCGATATTTAATCAACGATGCTTGTGTCATAGCGAAGAAACCTTTTATTTATGGGGCACTACATGGTTTTGAAGGTCAGGTAAGTGTATTTAACTACCAGCAAGGACCTACATATCGATGTCTGTTTCCTGATCCACCATCTTTACAATCCATTCCGGACTGCAATGAACATGGGGTATTAGGAGTAATTCCTGGGATTATCGGGAACCTTCAGGCAATGGAAGTAGTGAAAATCATATCTGGAATAGGGAAACCATTGTCTGGATTACTGTTGCTATATGATGGGTTGGAGCAACAAACGCATAAAATAAAATTAGAGGTAAATCCCGCTAACTTAAGCATTAAGGAATTGCAGGCCGTTTATGCAGAACACAATTGTCTTAATCAATACGAAATAGGGGCAGAGGACCTGAGTGAACTAATAAAGAATAAAAGCGATATTGTTTTGATTGATGTTCGGAATCCTAAAGAATTTCAAGAAGTACATATTCCGGGAAGTAAAAATATTCCGCTGGATGTATTAGAAGTGCGTGCCGGGGAACTTGAACAGATCCGGGAGGGCTATCTTATTTGTCAGGTAGGGGTACGAAGCTCCAAAGCACAGCGCATTTTAGAGAAAATATTGCCGAAAAATCGGTTTTTTCAAGTTACAGGAGGCCTTGCACAATATCTCAAATCTTCGGAAATAGTTTAACTGCTGAGCATGATAAGTTTTACGGAAGCATTTGGACAGGTGATGTCCCATACCAGGGATTACGGAGTAGAGCAGGTTCTCTTAAAGGAGGCTGCTGGCCGTGTTCTAGCCGAAGACATTGCTGCAGATCGTGATTTACCCCCTTTTAACCGGGCAACTAAAGATGGCATTGCCATCAACTATGGTGCTTTTGAAAGCGGGCGAATGGCCTT
>CBDUAW010000389.1:0-2801 GCA_965365215.1 uncultured Eudoraea sp.
TTTAACATGAACCGCCGTATACGGAACCGTACGTACGGTGGTGTGAGAGGTCAGAGGGCGTGAGCCCTCTACCTACTCGATCACGGTTTTCCATGTACCGGGGGTTGTTACGGCCCGCTTTTTAAGTTTAATAAAAGCAGCACTTAAAAAGCCTAAAAAAAGAAAACCCACCAGGCCAACCAAATCTTCTGTGGAAAAACGCCTGGAATCCAAGCAGAAGCATGCCTTGAAAAAACGACGCAGGCAGAAACCGCAGAATGAATAAGAGGTTTGATACTTTAATTAACAGGATTGCTCAGGACCCCTATCCCTTCAATTTCTATCCAAACTATATCCCCACGGAAAAGGGTGAAATCCTCAGGCGGAATAATCCCGGTGCCTGTCATGAGGTAACATCCTTTTACAAATGAATTTTCCCTGAAAAGAAATTCTACTAAATCCTTGAGCCTTCGTTTCATTTGACGGATTGTGGTTTCACCGGTAAAGCACAAACTCCCTTCCCGGAATATCTTCATATTTATTGTTGTAGATGCCGGCAATGGTGTGTCTCTTAAAACAACACAAGGCCCAATAGCTACAGAACCATCATAGGTTTTAGCCTGAGGGAGGTAAAGCGGATTAGCACCCTCAATACTCCTGGAACTCATATCATTGCCTATGGTGTAACCGATAATACATCCGGATGAAGAAACAAACAAGGTTAACTCCGGTTCCGGGACATTCCATTTGGAATCTGATCTTATCCTGACATTTCCTCCAGGACCAATAACCTTATAGCCCATGGCCTTAAAAAACAATTCCGGTCGTTTTGCGCTATATACTTTTGCATAGAAATCACTTCCGCCCATTTCCTTTGATTCGGCCTGTCTGGCCAGTTTACTACTCTTGTAGGTTACCCCGCTAGCCCATATTTCCTGCTCCCCTACCGGGGCTTCCAAATGAAGTTGATCAGGGTTGTTTACCCCGCTTAAGGGTGTTGCATGTTTCAGCCAGGAGGTTACTTTTTGTAGTAATTCATCGTCATTAATAAAGGTGTCCCACTCTTGCTCCTGGTATTGAAAAAAACGCGCTTCGGATTCAATTACGATCCCTGAACGGGTCTTGTACAATTTCACTTCCATAACTTCTATGTAAACAATAAAAAGGCAACAAAAACCATCAGGGCTCCGGTAAAACCAAGTACAAAAGTGCCCAGGCTGAACAGGCGGTAACCGGTATTTACGTTCATTCCGCTCAATTGGGTAACTACCCAGAAAAAGCTGTCATTGGCATGTGAAATTACAGCAGATCCCGCGCCAATAGCCAGGACCACCAGGGCTTTATGGATCTCAGATTCAAACCCAAGCGACCCCATCATGGGCATCAAAATAGAAGCGGTGGTAATCAATGCTACAGTAGAAGAACCCTGGGCTGTTTTAATGGCTGCAGCCAGTAAAAATGGTAGAAATATTCCTATGTCATACCCAGACAAAGTATCCCCAAGGGTGCTGGCAATTCCCGAATCCTGCAAGATCTGACCAAAAATACCTCCTGCCCCGGTAATCAGTACAATATTGGCGGCGTCTTTTACGGCTTTCCCTACCCATCCGTTTGTAGAGAGCATATCCAGATGCAATTTTCCGGGTAAGAGCAAGCAAAGAAACACGCCAATTAACAAGGCAATGACCGGTTCCCCAATAAAACTGATAAATTCAACCAGGGGGCCATCTAACCCTGTTCGTTCAGGATTTAACACTGACCTCAATACAATTAATAAGATTGGGACCAGGATAGGGATCGATGCTTTCAGGGCTCCGGGCCTCTTTACGGCTTCAGCTTCTGTCCTGTGCGAAACCGTAGTGTCTTCCTCCATTGGAGCGATATAGGTCTTTGCTGCATACTTCTTTGCAAATACAATTGCCGCTACCAGTGCTACAAAACTAATAGGGATTCCCATGGCAATCACCAGGCCAAGGTCTGCACCTAATATCCCTGCGGCAGCTATTGGTCCCGGCGTGGGAGGCACAAGGGTATGAGAAGCCATTAAACCCAATCCAAGTGCAACCGCAGTCCCGGCCAGGGAGATCTTTGCCTTCCCGGATAAGCTTTTATTGAGCGGATGCAATAAGAGAAAGCCACTGTCTGCAAACACCGGGATAGAAACAATATATCCTATTATCCCCATGGCAGTGGGGACCCTTTTCTTCCCTATAAGGCCCAAAACCTTTTCCGCAATAGCATAAGCCCCTCCCGTATTTTCCAGGAAGGCGCCAATAATAACCCCTAAGAAGATGATGAGGCCCACCTTTCCAAGAGTACCCCCAAAACCGCTGTTTATGGCGGTTATAATTTCAGTATAAGGCATTCTCGACAAGAGGCCGTAGGCAATGGAGATAACGAAGAGGGCAATAAAAGGATGTACCTTAAACCTTGTAGTAAAAATAATGATAAGAATTACCGCAACTAGTAAATAAAGCAATTCCATGTTGGTTGTTGTTTAAAACCGGGGAGGAATCCGTGCTACTTGCATTTTACGTACAGTTTTCCGGATTTTCTTCCGTTTATGAGCTATGAATTTAACAAATCAATAGACAAGTGGGGTTCTATTGTAGGATTAATTGAACTCCTTTTGGGTTTGGATAGGCCTATTCATGGCCAAAATGGTAGAGGTCTGCCAGTTTGTACATCAAAAAACTTACCAGCGTCTCCTCGCTTTGTCCATTAAGATGCATTTGATAGATTTCAAGCATGTTTTCTTCCAGAAAGAAATCGAGATCATCTGATCCGTAAGGACTAAAAGCGTTCCAGGATTCCAATCCCGC
>CBDUAW010000390.1:0-2795 GCA_965365215.1 uncultured Eudoraea sp.
TGTGTGATATCAGTTTCCCCTCCTGCATCAGCCAGGGTCCCATCATTGGGTTTTTTGGGCTCATGACGTAAGGTTACTGCCAAGGTAGCCCTTTCCGCTGCTCCGGTAGTAAGCTCAAAAGTAATCCCTACCGGATTTCCATTGCCATCCTGATCAGTATAGGTAATAGCCGTTATAGCACCAGTAGGCACATAAAAAAACTGGTGTTCCTCGTCTTCCTCTGCCACTTCTTCGGTGATATCTTCCGCCGGATTTACCGTTTCATTTAACAATTGAGTAGTTCCCGTATAAGTACTATTGGCTGCTAGTGGCCCGGAGGCGGCTACCTGAGGTGGTTCGGGGCCATCGCCGTCCAGGTCCTGTGATATTAAAGTAACATCTCCTCCACCTCCCTGAGGCGTTAGGGTAACGATCATAGTAGTGATCAGTTCTTCTTCATTTACGGGCTCAGGGGTTTCATTATCGTCTGAGCAAGATAGAAATAGGACACCTGCCATAGCAAGCACTGATAAAGGTTTAAGGATTTTCATAGTTTTTATTTTAATAATTGAGTTTTAATTGTAAAATGATGTTTCTTCCCAGATCATCGGCAAAGAACCGTTGTCTGTTGAGATAATCGCGATAAGAAGTGTCTAATAAATTATTGACCGCTAACGCTGTAGTCAATTGGGTTCGTCCCCCAAGGGGGAATGAAACACTTGAATTTAAATTTAATAAGTGATAGGCTTCCGGTGGCGTATTGATCTCCAACAAAACATCTTGCTGTTGTTCAGGAGAAAACACGATGATATTGTCCGGCACATCGTTTTGCCTCAACACAATCTGGCTTTCCAAAGCTATATCAAAGTTGTGCCACTCCGGTTGCGTATAGGAGATCTTATTCACCATATTCGCAGCCGGGATATTGATCAGGGGAATATCGTTTTCTGTATCCTTTCCCTTAACCAATGAAAACCTATGATCTGAACGCCAATTTTGGGTGTAATCTACATAGGCCAACAAATCTATTCCGACAAGCCGGGCATTGGTCTGTCTGAAGCTCCAAACCGGAAAAGCCCCCCTGATTGTGAATTCCACCCCTGTAGGTTCCAAAAGCACAAAATCCTGAATAAAATTGGCATAAGGTTCTAGAGTAAAACCCCAGTGATCATATCCTTTTTCCAGGGAGAGGGAGAATTTGTGGGAGGTCTCCCTATCTATCCTCAGATCTCCCAATTCTATCCTGGCCGCGGAATGGTGCAAGCCATCACTGAATAATTCCGACGGATTTGGTGCCCGTTGAGACATTGCATAATTAAACCTAAAGTTCTCTCCTTCATTTTTATATGCAATCCCCGCGGAAGCAGAAATATTGTGGTAATCAAAAACCGGATTGGTCAGGAGTTGGGATTCCAGATCCTGAATGACCAACCCGGAAAATTCCTGATCATATCCCCTTTCTTCCCATCTCGAAACCTGATAGAACTTAAGGGCATCAATGCGATTAAAATCATACCGCAGTCCCCCTTCCAGGGTCCAAAAATCAGAAAGGAAATACTCCCCGGTAATAAAGCTGCCCAGATCAAACTTCTCATAATCCGGGATAAGTCTTCTCACCCCGGTAGCCGGATTGGCAAAATTATCCTGGTACCTGCCCATTAAACCGAATTGCAATTTATAGGCATCTTTGGCATCCCAGATAAAATCAGTAGAAAGGGTATGGGTCATTAACTCCAGGTCTATAGAAGCCCTGTCATTATCCTCCCCCCTTCTTACATCATATTCAAAGCGCCGGTTATTCTGAAAGTCGTATTGTACATTGAGCCTGCCAAGACCTTCAAATCGCTTATATAGCTTCACTTTGGCCAAGTGGTGGGTAACTTCTTGTCTTGGATTCTGCAAATCATAGGTAAAGTCCCGGATTACGTTAGGTTGCCCGCTATTAATACTGCCAATAAGGTCGTCTATGTTCCCGATATGTGAGGCTCGTAAAATGGCAATCTCGGCATTATAATACGCATAGCGAACATCCCATCCCCATACAAACTGCTTGCGTCCTATCTGAAGCGTAGCCCCCACTTCCTTGATACCGGTATTAGACAGCACATAATCTGGCGCTTCGGCATCTCCCAGTCGTTTATAGGAGGCCTGTCCTTTCAGGTAAAGACCATTGTCAAAAGCCTTGTTAATTTCAGATGTTAGGGAACCTCCCCGCCCGTTAGATAAACCCGTTAACAGGGTTTTACCAAAAAGCGTATCCCTTACCGGAAGGTTCTTTTGTTCCAATAAAATAACCCCTCCAATAGCATCACCTCCATATTTAAGGGCCGAAGCTCCTTTGATTACGGTCACAGAACTGGCCGCGTTTACATCAATGTTTGGAGCGTGCTCATCTCCCCATTCCATATCCTGCATCCTTACCCCATCATTGAGGATCAGTACTCTGCTTCCATTTAACCCGTGAATTGCAGGTTTTACAATATTGGCCCCCGTATTTAAACTCGATACGCCGGAAATAGTTTTTAAGGCATCTCCCAGGCTGGCTCCGCTGAACTGCTCCAGGGTTTCTTCTCCAAAAGACTGCTCAATAGCCGAGTTGGTCTTGTCTGCCAGGGTGGCACCAAACACCTGGACTTCTTCCAGCTCAATCTGATGATGCTCCAACAAGATCTCTCTGAAAGCATCCCCGGATATCTCCACTTCCAGAAAGAGCGTCCTGCATTGGGCATGTGCCACCTGAATCTGATACGTCCCCGGACACAACCCCTTAAATTCAAATTCTCCTTCAGCATTGGTTACGGTAGAACGGCTAATCT
>CBDUAW010000391.1:0-2772 GCA_965365215.1 uncultured Eudoraea sp.
GATTCATAATCCCCGGTTGCTTATCCTGGATGAGCCTACCAGTGGATTGGATCCTATAACTGCAAAAGAAATAATAGAACTGATGCGCAGTATTCAGAAGAAATATGGCACTTCTTCACTGATCATTACTCATGACGTGGACTGTGCCCGGGTAATAGCAGAGAGAATGATTTTGCTGGTTGATGGCATAAACTATGCAGAGGGTACTTTTGATGAACTCATAAAGTCAACAGATCCAAAGGTAGAGGCATTTTTTAAAAAATAGTTAGTAATGGAACGAGCAACATTGGAGAAAATTAGGTTAGGTGTTTTTGTAATTACCGGTACCATTTTATTGGTAGTAGCAGCATATTTAATAGGCAACAGACAGAATATGTTTGGACAAACCTATACTATTGAGGCAGTATTTAAAAATGTCAACGGACTCCAAAAAGGGAATAATGTGCGCTATGCAGGGATCAATGTGGGTACCGTAAAGGATATTGACATGAAAAATGATACCCTTATCCGGGTTATAATGCTGATTCAGGAGAATATGAAAGAGCATATTAAAACAGATGCCATAGCTACAATTGGTTCAGATGGTTTAGTGGGGAGTATGATCATAAATATTGTGCCGGGAAATGGCAATGCTCCTCTGGTTCAATCCGGGGGTCAGATTACCTCCTATAGCAGAATAGGCGCTGAAGATATGTTAAGCACGCTGAACGTTACCAACGAAAATGCAGCCTTGCTTACGGCAGATCTATTAAAGGTAACTACAGCACTGCGTCATGGACGTGGAACAATGGGGAGATTGTTGAACGATACTCTGATGGCCGAAAACCTTGCGAGGACAGTCAAAAACCTGGAAATTGCTAGTAGGGAGGCCAACATTATGTTCCGGGAATTAAATACCCTTACAGCCAAGGTCAATGCCAAAGATAATATGGCACAGGTGCTCCTTAGCGATTCCCTTGCAGGACAGCAATTGAAGAACATGATTAGCAATCTGGAACACTCCAGTCAACAGATGACTGACATCACCCGAAACCTCGATAGCCTGGTACTTGGGTTAGTTGATGGGAAGGGCGCCGTAAACTACCTGGCCACAGATACTATGCTAGTAAACAGGTTAGACACCACTATGAAGAACATTGAAGAAGGTACAGCCAAATTCAATGAAAATATGGAAGCGCTAAAGCACAATTTCCTGACCAGAAGATATTTTAAAAAACAGGAAAAAGAAAAGGCCCGCGAAGCAGCGGAAAATTAAATTTCAGTATAAGTTATATGCTAGCTGAAGGGTTGCCTAATGATCGTTTTCCATTTTTCAGGAGCCGCCCTTCGGATATCTGAAAGGTATATCTCATGGTGTTTGCCACTCATATTGAATCCATTTTCCTGGATATAGTCATGAACCCTGGAAATGGTTGGTCCTTCCTCAGAAAAAGGGCCCACATGAAGTATTTGTGCTGCCTTTCCCTCTGTGAAGGCCTCGAAACGCACTAAATTCAATGCCGCAGGATTCTTTTTTGCTCGCAGCTGTTCTGTCATCGCTTCAACTATAGCTTTATCCACAAAATCTGGTTGCATAATCATTGCAGTCCAGTACCATTCATCTTTTGGAGTTATTGCAAATTTTGTAATATCCTCAGACCACCAAAGGCCTTCCAGTGGCATCACCCCATAATCCAGGCCGAGTGGGCCTTTTTTAACATTGAATTTTATTGCATAAGACAGAGCAAACAAGGCTTCAACGGCTTCTTGGTAGGCTTGTGAAGTATTGGGATTGCCTTGGCCATCTACCATGAGAAAATTCATGGTGGGCACATCTACCGTAACCACATTTTTAGGGGAAGCACGGTACAAATATTTTAATTCTTTTTTGAAATCAATCTTTTTCATATAATCCTGCTTCAATGGCAAGCCACAAAATTTCTCCGCGCTCCGGATTAATTGTTTACAATGTTGATTTTTCCTTTTTTAACCGGCGTTTGTCCCTAAGGGCCCAGTAGATACCTTTTACTCCTTCAACCCATTCGTCATACATAAAAATCAGGGAAATTTCCTCTATCGTTTCCAATACACCTAGTATGATCATAATGTAGAATAACCAGTAAACCGGCCCAAAAAATAACAACCACAGAATAAAGACGGCCTGTATAATGGCAGATAGCTTGGCCATATAGGTATGGAAGGCTGTAGCCTTTCCATATTTCTTCAGGGCTATCAGTATCTGTATAATGTAGGGAATAAAGGCGATGGCAATCAGCAGGAAGTTCTCCCGCATAAAATCGTACTCAAAAATGAGCAAGCCGAATAGGGCAATAATGAGTGTGAGCTGATCCCCGTAGGAGTCAAGTTGAGAACCCCTGGCACTGGTAATATTCAACCTTCGTGCAAGATATCCATCTATAGCATCAGTAGAATAACTTAAAAGCAGAAACCAGGAGAATAAATCCCTTTCCCCAAGCCAGATAAAGACAATTAAGATGGGTACCGCAAAGATGCGGTAGAATGAGAACCAATCCGCAATATTAAAATTCTTAAAAAATGCCATTTCCCATGTTTCTAAATTTTGATTATATCGGTTGGAGTCTCAACCAGTATGGTCAAATCTCCCCGTATGGCAATAGGCTGTTTCATGATATCAGGATTATGGCGGATCATTTTTATCCAGTCCTCCGTTGAAAAATCATGATGTTCAAATTTAGCCTTATAGGCGGGATGATTCTGATTTACCAATTCAGCCACTTCAATTCCCAGCCGATCTGCTATTTCCACTATTTG
>CBDUAW010000392.1:0-2761 GCA_965365215.1 uncultured Eudoraea sp.
AACCCAGGACCCTCTCCTTAAAAGGGAGATGCTCTACCAACTGAGCTACCAGGTCTCCAAACTACGCAGCCCTGCGTAGCGGCTGCAAATATAATATCTATAATTTATTTATCAAGCCTATTTAAAACATAAATTTTGATATTCTTTGTTTTCCTTCTTTTTTACTTCATTTTTGCTAAAATGGTTTTTTATGAAGATCGTGTTGCTAGGCTATATGGGCAGTGGGAAATCTACCATAGGGCGCTTGCTGGCCCAAAAATTAGAGGTCCCCTTCGTGGATCTCGATGCCTATATTGAAGAACAGGAACAGGCTACAATAAAAGAGATCTTTGCTTCCAAAGGAGAGATCTTCTTTCGCAAAAAAGAACACCAATACCTGCAGGAGGTACTGCAACAAGAACATTTTGTCCTAGCCCTTGGCGGGGGGACCCCCTGCTACAGCCAGAATATGGAAATGGTACTTCAACATACCTCCGAGGTGTTCTACCTGAAAATGAGTATTCCTGCGCTCTCAGCACGGCTCCGAAATGAAAAAGCAGACCGGCCGCTTATAAAACACCTCACCCATGAAGAGCTTCCTGAATTTATAGGGAAACACCTGTTTGAACGCAGCCCTTTTTACACCCAGGCTCCTAAAATTATCGACGCAGATAAGCTGGATGCTGCCTCCATTGTAGATGAAATTATTTCCAAACTAGGTTAGGAATACGGCATCGTTTTTGGCCTCAAATGCAACATTGATGTGTTCCTGAAGGGAGGTGGAGAGGGAAATTCCCTTAAAATCTGCCTTAACCGGATATTTTTTGTGGTTCCGGTTTACCAGCACGGCAGTCTTGAGCCTTTTTAACGGAGTCTGTAAAAAGTGGTGCACCCCGTAGATCAGGGTAGTCCCTGAATTCAAGACATCATCAACCAAAACAACAGCCTGATCTTTGTACTCCTCCGAAGGAATAGAGGTGGTTACCCCACTGCTCAAAGGGTCTTTTTTGTCCATCATCACCTTACACAAGACTATTTCCGCCTCCGTAATATTTTTAAGGACATTCCGTATCTTCCTGGCAAATTTTAGTCCGCCTCCGTCTATCCCGGCAATGATGATTTTCTTCTCATCCACATTGGTTTCGTAGATCTGATAGGCAATCCTCCGGATCGTATGCTGAATTTGTTGATGGGTAAGTATTCGGTTTTCCATAGAGGTCCCTTTATTTCTCAAAGATAAAAAACAGTTCTTTACCTTGTCTCGGCGCAATGGAGTTAGTTGCCCTTTCCAAGGTTTTTATCTTGAATTTTTCTTGAAACAAAGCTTTGTATTCTACTAAATTACCCCCAAAAGGAGGCCCGGAACTGCTCAGGGGAAAATCAAAGAACAAACCAGCGAGTTTTCCCCCCGGTTTCAGGATCTGGTACATCCTTTCCATATAAGCTGGCCGCAATGCCGGTTCCAGGGCACAAAAGAAGGTTTGTTCCAGTACCAGGTCAAACTCCTGCAATGCCATTTCAAAAAAATCTCCTTCCAGGAGTTGCTCCTCAGGGAATTCGGGGCATCTTTTACTAATCCTCTTCAGCGGGGTTCCGGCAATATCTACCACATAAACATTGGTAAAACCATTTCGGTAAAGATAGATGGCTTCATAACCATGGCCTGCACCGGGTATCAGGATTTTTTGGGACCTGTCATCTATTTGATCAATATAGTGTTGTATGGGGGTGGATACGTAGCCGATATCCCATCCAAGGCGCTCCTCCGTATAGCGGTTTTCCCAATAGTCCTTATCAAGCTTCATCTAAATAGTCCTCAATATCGCGCCGGTCTTTTTTGGTAGGCCGGCCGCTTCCCTTTTTACGATAAAAATCCTTGCTGTGTTTTAGCAACTCCGTTTGTTGAAGTGCCTCCTTAGGGGTGGTATCTTTTCGGTAAAGGTCTACCAATTTGGCGCCCACCCGGCTCGATGGGACATCCAGGACCTCCAACTCATAATTCACCTGATCTTTCCTGACGATAAGCTTATCGGTGGGGTAAACTTCACGGGAAGGTTTCACCACCTGTTCATTAACCCTAACATGCCCCTTCTGGCAGGCGGCAGTGGCCAAACTCCTGGTTTTAAAATAACGGGTACACCACAGGTATTTGTCAATGCGCATTGATGATTGAAAATGTTTGTTAACGACTTCCGCAAAAATAGGGGAAAATTGTATCTTGCGGCACCTAAAAGATACGCTATGCAAATTTTTAGAATCGTTCTCATGACAGCATTCATTGTTTTTTTCCTGTCGTGCAAGAACGATGATAACCTCGATATAGAGATAATTCCGCCCCGGAGTTTGAGTGAGGTGGAGGCCGAAGACAGGGCTGCAATCCTTGAATACCTTCAAACCCATTTTTATAATTACGAGGAGTTTGAAAACCCCCCGGCCAACTTTGACTACGTCATTGACCTGGATACCATTGCGGGGGATAATGCAGACAAGACACCACTGATAGATCGGCCAGAGTTACAGTCTATTGTGATATCGGTTTCTTCGGAGGATTTTGATATTGATGAGAATGAAACCGTAGACCACACCATGTACTACCTGAAGGCCAGGGAAGGGATGGGCGAGAGTCCCACAACGGCCGATTCTACCCTGGTTAAATATGAAGGATCGCTGCTGAATGGGAACTTATTTGATGCCACCAGCACCTATGGCTGGCAATATTTGCCTTTCTTTCTGAGAGGATATGGCAGGGCTGTTTCAAACTTTAAGAGCGGAGATGGCTTTA
>CBDUAW010000393.1:0-2752 GCA_965365215.1 uncultured Eudoraea sp.
ATTCGTTTACCTATACCATTAGGGATAATGCCAACTGTACCTTTACTTCAGAGCAGGATACGGCTACGGTATACATTACTGTTTTACCAGATACAGATGATGATGGGATTGCAGATCATGCAGACCTTGATGATGATAATGATGGGATCACGGACGCCGTAGAAAACATTTGCGGGCCCTTTGTCCCTGGTTTTGATGCGTATTGGGATCTGGAAAATAACACCGACGATGCCTCCGGAAATGGGTACAATCTTCAGGCAGGATCAGTCGGTTTCAGCACCTCCTCCATCAGAGGATCCTTTGCGGCCTCCTTTAATGGAAGTTCCGATTTTCTACAATACAGTGACGGCACCTTCCTTAACCAGCAAATAACCAATTTCAGTTTTTCGTTCTGGATTAATCCAAGTAACCTAATTGGAATTCAAACGCTACTCGATGAAGGAGGAGGAACCAACGGAATTGCGATCAGACTTAATGGGAATACCCTTGAAAACGCGGTCCGAGAAGGTGGTGCGGGAAGCCAGGTAAGCACCAGTAGTTTTACCTTTCCGAATGATGGAAATTGGCACCATATTGCCTTAACATACGCCAATGGAACGGTTGTAATGTATCTGGATGGCGTGGCTAGTGCCGCTCTAAACACTGGGTTTGGAGATCTGGCGGCCCACGGTAGCGCTCATAGTTTTGGACGAAGCAGCGGTGATGCCTTTGGTGCAGGAACCGGGAATTATTTTGTAGGTCTGATGGACGAAATTGTACACTACCCAATAGCCCTGAGCCCAGCTGATGTACAAAATTTATACAATGATACCTGTGATTCTGATAGTGATGGAATTGCAAATAGCCTGGACAGCGATAGTGATAACGATGGTTGTAACGACGTTATTGAAGCCGGGTTTACAGACAACAATGACGATGGATATCTCGGTCCCTTCCCCATTACAGTTGATGCAAACGGTCTTGTAACTTCTGGGTCGGACGGATATACTACACCTGCTGATGCAGATAGTAACGGCATCTTTGACTTTGTTGAAGCAGGATCAGCACCCGCTGTAACCGTTCAACCATCAGATACCACGGTGTGCCTGGGCTGTACGGCCGTTTTTACTGTAACAGAAAGCAATACTGATACCTATCAGTGGCAGGTCTTTAACGGTAGTATTTGGGTAAATCTAACGGATTCCGGAATTTACGGCGGAACAGCTACAAATACCCTAACTATAACCAATCCTCCGGCTTCGGAAAACGGTAATGAATACCGCGTTGTATTGGGAAATAGTACCTACTTGTGTACCATTGCAACCTCCAATTCCGCTACCATGACCCTTGAGGTAAATACGGTTATAACCAATCGTAGAATTACCTATCGGGTTAACAAAAATTAAAGGCTTTTTGGGCTTGCCTGGAGTTTTAATTTTCCTCAGATTTTTCTTACAGGTTAGTCTTTCACAGCCACGGCTATAAAAGGGATGATCGACCAACGTACCAGCCTTAAAAATTAAAAAAAATCGATGAATGACCTCAAATATTGAGCCCTAGACAGTGCATTTCACCACTTACAACAATTATTTCCTCAGGGGAGGCTTAAAGCTAAATTTGTACGTTGTAAGTATACTGTTTGACATACAGGAGTGAATGTCTAACACCCAAATTATGAATGACTTGACCAATAAAATGAATTATGAGTCGGCCTTAAGGGATAATCCTTTTAAGTACCGTCCTTTCTCTTTTGAATCCCATTTCAGGAATTCGAATTCCCCCTGTGTTAAGTCAGTTTAATCCGGTCAGTTGTAAAAAGACTGATCACAAGTAAGATAAACCAAGGTCAGGTTTTAAGCCGGCCTAAGAATAAAAAGTATAAGTAAAGATAGTATCATGAATAAAAGAATTCTACTCATTTTATTTCTGATATCCGGTTTTGCCTACTCGCAGACTACGGTGACCTTACAGGATCAGTGTAATTGCGAGGTTTTAAGCGGTACAGCAGTAACTGTACCTGGCGCTACCAGCCCTGGAGGGGCAGATATCGGGGATATATATGTGAATACCAATACTGGGACTATCTATTTTTGGGATGGCGATTCCTGGGAATTGACCTCCAATGATGATCAGCAACTACAAAATTTTAGTTTTAATGCGGCTACAAATGTCCTCTCCCTTGATATTGAAGATGGCAATTCGGTTTCTGTAGACCTTTCATCTTTAAGCAATACGGGAACAGATGACCAGGCATTAAGTCTGGCAGGAAATATCCTTACGCTCGAAGACGGGGGAACCGTAGATCTTAGCCCATACCTTGATAATACTGACGATCAAAATATAACCGTATTTAGCCTGGATGCCAGTAACATCCTTACCTTGACCCTAGAAGATGGGACTACCCGAACGGTTGATTTGTCGGGCCTTGTTGGGACTGATGACCAGACGGCTGCTGAGGTTACCTATGACAATACTACCTCGGGCTTAACGGCAACCAACGTACAGGATGCGATCGATGAGATCAATGCAGCTGCCGGAACGGTAGCCTTAGTGGATAATGGCGATGGCACGTATGACTTTACCGATGCCGGTGGTAACACCACCACGATCAGTGATACCTCTATCTCCACTTTGGCAGATAATGGCGATGGCACCTATACCTATACCGATGAAACAGGGGCCACCCAAACTATTGATACCAATGCGAGTGCCAACCCGTATGACAATACTACCTCGGGCTTAACGGCAACCAACGTACAGGATGCGATCGATG
>CBDUAW010000394.1:0-2745 GCA_965365215.1 uncultured Eudoraea sp.
TCTATTAATCAAACGCCCCTGCAGATCAAATATAGAGATCATGGGATTTAAAATGGCCTCTACCAGCAATATCGACACTTCATCCTGAGTAGGATTAGGATAAACCAGGGTACGGTTTACCCTAAAGAAGCTGCCCTCAAAAGTCCCCTGGCAACGTAAGTTTGTAGACACCTTTAAGGTATTTTGGCCTCCCTTCAAATTGAGACTTATACGGTTTTCTGCTACCTGTGTGAGAATACCATTGAGTTCAATATTGTACAATTCAGATCCACTAAGTTCCAAAATTAGTTCCTGACCGTTTTCCGATTGGCGGGCACTGACATTAAGTGGTTCAGGCTCGTTAACAATAGCCTCGAAACAGAAGGCCTCAAAGTTATTAGCGCCGTCAGTTCCTGTGATACAAATATCATAAGTGCCCGCAGCCAGGTTACCAAGACTATAGGATTCCGTAAAACTATCGCTCACATTCACTCCATTTCCACTAACGTCAATAGTATAATCAAGCGATTGCAGTGCCGCAACAGCTATGCTTCCATCGTTATTTCCCCTACAGGATTCACTATCAATAGACAGTGTAAAATTGTCTGAAGGAAAACGGTAAACAGGACATCCATCCGTGTTTACTTCCGTCCCCTTTGGTGTGCCAAGACACAAGTCATCCCCGTCATCAAATACCCCATCATCATCATCATCGGGCCTGAAAGTCCCTTCAACGCAAATTTCCAGGGAAAAATCATTGATCAATCCGCCGTCGGCCGCAGCCGAATCAAAAACTTCCAATGTCCATTCCCCCAGTGTGGATTCTCCATTAAATGATGCCAGTGAACCTAAGGGCTTTACAAATCCACTTATTGCTGGCAGGGATCCACAACTGAACGGGGCAGCTTCATCATCAAAAACTGCATCAATATTCTGGGATTCCCCACAGGAATTTGCAACCAATATCACCTCCGTCCCCTGCGGAGAGATTACCTTAACAGTAAGGTCCGATAAAAAGCTGTGATCCAGATTAAGTGTTACGTTAACATCCGCAACGGGAAGGTCATTGATAAAGGTAATGCTAGAGGTAACCGTTGGCGTTCCTATTGAAGAAATAGACAGGGGCAAACCATCTGCCGATCTTGTTTTGCAGTCTACTTGGATAGTTGTAAAATTAAATGGGCTTGAAAACGTTCCTTCCCCACAACTATTTATTGGTTTCACTCTCCAGAAATACTGGGTGTTCTGCAACAGGCCCGTAGGCATATACTGATTAAAAACCACGCTGGCAGACTCTATTACATTGGTAAAGGCAAGGTCTGTTGCTATTTCAATGTCATATGCCGTAAATACAACATCTTCTTCCCATTGTAAGGTAGGCTTTAGACTAACATCAACAGCGCCATCTGCAGGAGCACTTAAAGTTACCTCTGGGAAGCTTGTGTTGAAGGTATTCATTTGGACAACCACAGTTTTTGTGATACTAGTAGAAGTTGCCGTTAGGGTAATAGGATAGTTTCCCACGGGAATACTATTCGTATTTGAAAAAGTTACGGTAACCGTGGTATCAGCAGTTGCAGTAGCAGGTGTAAAAACCACTCCTATCCCGGCTGGAGCATCTGGTGCTGAGAAAGTAACTTCCTCGCTGAATCCGGAATAGGTTTCATAGTTAAAGGGAACAATCAGATCATTGGGTTGGCAAACCTCATATTCCAAGGTGGGAAGAGCCAGAACTATTTCTGATTCCTCAATCGCAAAATCCGTGGAATTGATGGCGAAAAAAATATTGTTGGAAGCTTTTACCATTATGCGGGCCTGGGATGATATCGTGCCAGGGAGAAGCACATCGTGTTCTCCATCATTGGGAACATTCTCCGCCAGCATGGTTGAAAAGCTAATACCCCCATCCAGGGAGATTAAAATATCAACAAACTGTGCATTTACAGGAGGCTGGTCAGTTCCGGCTACATCCCATGCTACGGTTTGAACGGTTCCTGCGGTATACGTTTCCCCTGCATTTTGAGAGGAAACTGAAAATGGTCCTGCACTGTTCACCACTTTTACTTTAACCAGTTCCGAACTTACTTGTCCGCCACCAATAGCATTGTCGCGAACCGTGAATGCAAAGTTCATTTCCCGCTCAATATCCGAAACCGTTTCCCACGCAGAATTGATAATGGGATTGGATTGGGTAAGGTTCCCCTGCAATACTTCGGTCAGTTTAGGAAAATAGCGTTCTGGGATGCTAGTGGGTTTTAGTGATCTGAAATTGGCTCCGCTGGGATTATTTGGACCAAAGGTCTCATAGGTCACTACCCCGTCATCAATCTGTTCCCACGTATAGGATAGCACATCTGTTAAATCTGAATCAGAGGCATTGGCGCTGAGTACAAATGCGGTTGATTTAGGGATTGTAAAATTTTCAAGTGGATCTATAAGTGGGGGATTGTTACTTAGGGCAGTTTCCTGGGCACAACTTACACCCTGCAAGTATTGAATGATCTGGAAGATACTAATATAATGGAAGTAGTCATCACTATTAGGTGCTACATTATTTGCCTGAACTATCCCTGCATATCCCATTATCGTGGTTCCGCTGGCAGGTTCTACTTGCACCTGAGTGCCTTCGGACTCAAATGACCAGGTATGATTAGCCCCAAACTGGTGCCCCAATTCATGGGCTACGTAATCTATGTCGAATTGATCCCCCTGGGGATTTAAGGCAGAAGAATATTCTCGAAAGGCTCAGAATATAAAAAAAATGAT
>CBDUAW010000395.1:0-2739 GCA_965365215.1 uncultured Eudoraea sp.
GTATCCCCTCATCTTGCCGATGTAAGCCAGAGCCATCCCGGTATTCCCAGATGTACCTTCAATAATAGTTCCCCCTGGTTTTAGTCTGCCATCTTGCTCTGCGTCCTCAATCATTTGGAGTGCCATCCGGTCCTTCACTGAATTTCCCGGATTAAATGTCTCGTATTTTGCCAGCACCAGACATGGCAGGTCGCTGGTTAGTTTATTAATTTTGACCAAGGGGGTATGCCCTATGGTTCCCAATATATTTTCTGCGTATTCCATATGTGCTGCAAAGATAGAACTAGTCCTGATAAAAAATTTGTTTTAACGATTCATAAAGTGATAATACAACTTAACTGGCCTTGGAGATCATTCGAATTTAATTGCTTTAACAGGGGTAATTTTTGATATTATCAGGGAAGGTAGGAGTAACATTAATAAACAAAGAAAGAGCACCCCGGCATTAAGTAATAAAACAGTAGGAACGTCAATAAAAACAGGGATGTAATCTATATAGTATTCCTGAGGGTTCGGGAATTTAAACAATCGGTACCGATCCTGAAGCCAAATAAGGCCCAGGCCTATAAGATTACCCCAAAACAGCCCCACCCCTATGAGGTAGGCTGCATTGTATAAAAATATCTTGCGAATACTCCAGTTGGGAGATCCCAGGGCTTTTAATATCCCTATCATTTGGGTCCTTTCCAGGATCAAAACCAAAAGGGCCGTAATCATATTAATACCGCCCACAATAATCATGATCCCAATAATGATGGCAATATTAAAGTCGAACAAGCCAATCCATTCAAAGATCTTGTAGTATTTACTTTTTATGGTTTGGGTATCCAGGCTGGAAAGGGTTTGTCCATATATTTCCTGACTTTTTTCTTCAATTTGATCAAAGTTATCCAGGAACACTTCAAAATTGCCTACCTGGTCTGCCTCCCAGCGATTCATTCGCTGAATATGCCTGATATCTACAAAAATATAATTGGTGTCAAATTCCTCAAATCCACTGTCATATATACCTGAAACCCGGAATTTACGTTGATTTGGTGTTTTGGAAGGATCCTCTTCCTTAAGAAAAAAACTGAAAAATTCATCCCCCACATCGAGTTGTAAACGCGTGGCCATTATTCGGGATACCAGGACCTCTGTATTAAGATCTGATGAGTATTCCGGTATCTGACCCTTAACCAGGTATTCACGAAAAACATCCCAGTTATAGTCAGGACCTACACCTTTTGCAATGATCCCTTCAAAAGTCTCGGCAGTCCTTATGATCCCGGCCTTACTTGCCACGGCTTGTACGTGGCGGACCCCTTCAACCCCCTTAAATTCGGGATAAAAATCCTGGTTCAGGGATACTGGTAGCACGGAGACTTCAGATACGTTGTTGTCGTAGTTGTAGATCTGGATATGGCCATTGAAGGCCGCAATTTTTTCACGGATTTTGTATTTAAGACCCACCCCTGTGGCTATAGCAATGAGCATCATTAATACCCCCAGCGCAATAGCCGCAATAGCTATTTTTATTATTGGTGCGGATATGCTAATTTTATGTTCCCTACCCCTTATAAGGCGTTTAGCAATAAAATACTCTAAATTCAATTTATGCTATTTATCTCCGGTCTCAAAAATACACTATTATTATGGTTTTTGGTCATGGCTTCCTGTGGAAACCCAGCTGAAAAGAAAGTTGGTTCCAGGCAGATTACTTCAGAAAACATAGGGTTTTCAGAAGAACCAATCATTGTTGCTGCCAACAGAACAGAGCAATACCTGCCCTTATTGGCAGACCGTAAAATTGGGATCGTTGCCAACCAAACCAGTGTGATCTTTAAAAAGAATAAGGAAGGGATGATTGCACATACCCACCTTGTTGATTCCCTCCTGAGTTTAGGTTTAACCCTTGAAAAGGTCTTTGCCCCCGAACATGGATTCAGGGGACAAGCAGATGCAGGAGAAAAAGTGGAAGATGGGACGGATCTGAAAACAGGCTTACCCCTGGTTTCACTTTATGGAAAAAACCGGAAGCCTTCCTCGGAAAATCTTGCCGGACTAGAGCTGGTGCTTTTTGATATTCAGGACGTAGGGGTTCGGTTTTACACCTATATCGCCACCTTACAATTGGTTATGGAGGCCTGTGCCGAAGCAGGGATCCCTGTAGTGGTTTTGGACAGACCAAATCCCAACGGGCACTATGTAGACGGGCCTTTAATGGAAGCGCCAAATATGGGTTTTCTTGGAATGACTCCCATCCCTTTGGTCTATGGCATGACCATAGGTGAATATGCGAAAATGATCAATGAAGAAGAATGGCTGACTAATGGAATTAAAGCTGATTTGACTGTAATTCCATTGCTGAATTACCAGCATGACAAAAGGTATTCCCTGCCCATCAGGCCCTCTCCAAACCTGCCAAATGATCGGTCAATTTCCCTATATCCCAGTTTGGGCCTTTTTGAGGGAACCCATATAAATGCCGGCAGGGGTACAGAATTTCAATTCCAACGATTCGGGGCCCCGTTCCTAAACTCGGAGTACTTTACCTTCTCTTACGTTCCTAAACCGAATTTTGGGGCTAAAAATCCCAAACACAATGGAAAGGAATGTTTTGGAAGGGATCTTCGAAACACGGACAGGATGCAAAGCGTTTCCCTGAAATGGATTTTGGAAGCATATACCAATTCAGAAGACAAAAGCCTGTTTTTTAATACTTCGGGCTTTACAAAGCACGCGGGCACAGGCGAACTG
>CBDUAW010000396.1:0-2731 GCA_965365215.1 uncultured Eudoraea sp.
AATCATTCCAATATTGATTCAGATGAGGTTTTATACTACGTTGATGGAGATTTTATGAGCAGAAAAGGCATTGATCAGGGATATATATCCTTACATCCTGCAGGGATTCCCCACGGACCACATCCCGGTACATACGAAGCCAGCATTGGCAAATCGGGCACAGAAGAATTGGCAGTTATGATAGATACTTTTAAACCCCTCCAGCTTACTCAGGAAGCACTGAATATTGATGACGGACAGTATTATAAATCCTGGTTAGAGTGAATTGAGGCTCTGGATAATATTATGTACCAGTCCTGCAGCTAATTTCGCTGTCTGACCATCTCTATCATACTCGGGATTCATCTCCGCAATATCCAGACTAATTACTTTGCCGCTAAGCAATATTTTTTGCAGTAACCATAAAACCATCTCCGGAGTAAATCCAAAAGGGGAGGCTGCACTCACTCCCGGGGCAAAAGCAGAAGAGAATCCATCGAGGTCTATGGTAATATAAATATGATCTAATTTCTCTATAAACTTTTTTATTTCCGCCCAGACACATTCCCGGTTCCTCAATGAAAAATCCTCAAGCATAATATAGGTTGTTCCAAAATCATTGGCTGTAGAAAATAATTCCTTGCTATTTGCTGCTTGCTGAATGCCAAGACATAAATAATGAAAAGGCCGGTTTTCTTCCCGGACAAGCTGGCCGATTTGATAAAAAGGCGTTCCGGAATGATTCCCGTTTTCGTTAGACCTCAAATCAAAATGTGCATCAAAATTTATTATACCAATGGCAGTCTGCTTTCCCAAAAACGAGTGAATTCCCTGATAATGACCGAAGGCAATGTCGTGTCCCCCGCCGAGTAAGATCGGTAAATGACCCAGTGCCAACAATTGTGCGACCTTCAACGCAAGTAGTTCCTGCGTTGCTTCCATGTCCCCGTCCTCACATTGCACGCTTCCAACGTCTAGAAGTTCTAATCCTTCTGAAAGGTGATTGGCAAGCCGGGCCAGTTCTTTTTTAATAGTTGCCGGGCCGTTGACAGCACCAGGCCGTCCAAAATTTCTCCGAACGCCTTCATCACAAGAATATCCCAGTAGGGCTAATACTTTCCGGGAAGATTTTTCTATGTCGGGTTGTTCCAGGTTGAGAAAGCGTACTGCTTGGTGCAGATATTGTGATGTCTTAGACAGTCGTCCTGTCCATTGTGAATCATCAGGGGGAAGGTATGAGCACATAATTTCTTAGGTTTTTCAGCATTACTGATTAAAACAGTTTTTCCAGTAAGTTGTCTTCTACAATCTGTGGAAGGGTCACGGATAATTCCGGGGTTCTTTCCATTTCTCTTTTGATGGCGAAAATAGCTTCTTTATTCCGTGCCCAACTTCTCCTTGAAATACCATTATTAACATCATAAAATAACATACTTCTTACATTAGCCAAAGCCGTTTCGGTTCCATCAAGGACTAAACCAAATCCGCCATTAATCACCTCTCCCCAACCAACGCCACCTCCATTGTGAATAGAGACCCAGGTGGCGCCTCTGAAACTATCGCCAATAACATTGTGAATGGCCATATCAGCAGTAAATTGGCTTCCGTCATAAATATTGCTGGTTTCGCGATAAGGCGAATCCGTGCCACTAACATCGTGATGATCCCTTCCTAAAACAACCGGCGCCTTTAAAAGTCCATTAGAAATAGCAGTATTAAAGGCCTCTGCGATTTTCGTTCTGCCTTCGGCATCGGCATACAGTATTCTGGCCTGAGAACCCACTACAAGTTTATTCTGTTCGGCATCCCTTATCCATTTAATATTGTCTTCCAACTGAAGGCGTATCTCCTCAGGAGCATTTTCCCTGATTTCCTCCAATACTTCCTGCGAAATTTTATCAGTTGTTCTGAGATCTTCAGGAGCGTTGGAAGTACAAACCCAGCGAAATGGGCCAAAGCCGTAATCAAAGCACATGGGTCCCAGGATATCCTGTACGTATGAAGGATAGCGAAATCCCGATTTGCTTTCCGCCATAACCGCTGCTCCGGCCCTCGAGGCTTCTAGTAGGAAGGCATTGCCGTAATCAAAGAAGTAGGTTCCCTGATCCGTATGTTTATTGATGGCATCCACCTGCCTTCGCAATGATTCCTGAACTCGTTTCTTAAACATCTCCGGATCATTGACCATCAACGAATTAGCTTCCTCAAAACTTAATCCTGCCGGATAATATCCTCCGGCCCAGGGATTGTGCAGGGAGGTCTGATCAGAACCCAGCTGAACGAAAATACCCTCGGTATAAAACTGTTCCCAAACATCAACTATATTGCCTACAAAAGCCAAGGATACAATTTCTTCACCGGCAATTGCTTTTTTAGTTCTTGAGACCAGGGTATCAATATCGAAAATTAACTCATCTACCCACCCCTGATCATACCGCTTTCGGGCAGCAGCTTCATTAATTTCAGCACAGACGGTGATGCATTCAGCAATATTACCGGCCTTGGGTTGTGCCCCGCTCATTCCGCCCAGCCCTGCAGTCAGAAAGACTTTTCCCCTTGGGCTCTTTGCATTTCCCAAAACGCGTCTGAAGGCATTCATTACCGTGATTGCCGTACCATGTACTATTCCCTGCGGGCCTATATACATGAAAGAGCCTGCAGTCATTTGACCATATTGTGTAACCCCCAGGGCATTGAATTTTTCCCAGTGATCGGGTTTTGAATAATTGGGGATCATCATGCCATTGGTCAC
>CBDUAW010000397.1:0-2697 GCA_965365215.1 uncultured Eudoraea sp.
CCAAAAAGACCGGCAGCGGTAAGGACATGCATTTGTAGGTCATCCCCCACCTGTTGCCAGCTACCGGTTGCTTCCAGTGTGGCAAAACGCTCTCCTAATGCCCCTACAATAGATTCCCCGCCTATCACACCCCGCATCCTTCCTGAAGGGAGTTCCAGTGACAAGATGTTGCTTCCTGGATCAAGGATCTTACAAACCACGTAATCTCCGGTTTCCCAATCCTTTCTATTGCATTTTTCCACGTAAAATTCCTTTTCGGCCAAATCCGAAATACGAGTCAAAGAGGTATAAATATATTTATGGTTCATGATTATAATTAATTGGGTCAGACATTAACAATAGGGTTAACAATACCGTCCTTTCGATAAGTTTATTCTGAAAAACAAATTCATGTGTTGCATGTGCGCCATCTCCGGGAGTGCCTAGGCCATCAAGAGTTGCAGTATAAAGGCTTGTAGTATTTGCATCAGACCCTCCTCCGGCAGTCGCCTCTTCCAAATTGAGCCCCATATGAGTCCCATAGTCCCTGGCCAGCTGCCACAGATCCTGATTACGATCTGTCTTTTCCATCGGAGGTCTGCCGATGCCCCCCTTAACCTTTAGATCAACATCTTCCAGATGCGGTTTAAGATTTAAAATTTTGTTGGTAATGTAGGTTCCGTCTTCCTCCTTCAGGACCCTGACATCCACAATTGCCTTGCTAGACGGGGCCACCATATTAGGTGAAATCCCCCCTTCTATCATTCCCACATTCACAGTAATTCCACGTTCAAGGTCGTTCATCGCATAAAGTTGCTGAACCTGGTGAGACAACTCAACTATGGCATTTATCCCTTTGGTTGGATCCAGTCCGGCGTGTGCTGCTTTTCCCTGTACACTTATGGTAAACCGACCGATTCCCTTTCTGGCAGTCTTTAATTTCCCATCTAGGCCCAAGGGAGGTTCTAAGACAAATGCCCTGTTGGCGATTTTTGATAACCTTATAATACTCCTGGTAGATTCCGAACTACCTGTTTCCTCATCGCTATTGATCAGAATAACAGGTTCCACTTTTGGATTTAGCGGTATGGCTTTTATAGCCAGCAGTGCGAAATATATTTGGGTTAAACCGGCCTTCATATCATAAACTCCAGGCCCTTTTATCTTACCTTTTTTATAGGTAATCGGCATTTGGTTGATAGTGCCGGAGGGCCAAACGGTATCGCAATGACCAATCAATAGCTGAGTTGGCAGGTCCTTGTTTCTTCTTTTGCTCCTGCAATACAGATAACCTCCGGTCTTTTTTCCAGGATAATGCACAGCGTAATACCCTAACATTCCTAGTTCCGTTTTCATATAATCAAAAATGCGGTGCTGTGCTTCTACTTCTGAGGTAGGTGTTTCTATGGAAACTAGTTCTTTTAAAAAATCTAAAATCCGGGATTCATGAGACGTCAGATAGTCCTTTATTTCCATTGCCTTGTTCTCAATATCTCTCATCGCTTAAAATCTTTAGGAAAGGGAAAGCCTTGAGTGTCCGAAATTTTCGAAAATCGACCTGGGGCTACATAGGCCAGTAAAGGATTACTATAGAGTTGTTGCTGCTCGTCCGTTTCGGACATTCTTAAAAAGTCTTTTTCGGCATAGGCCTCAAGTACCCTACCGCAAATAAGGGAATAGTTATCAAAACCATCAATTATCTTAAACAATTCGCATTCCAGGTATAAATAGGCATTGGCCAATAATGGAGCCTTAATAGACTTTGCTTTTACAACAGGCAATGCACTGATAATTCCGTTCGATTTTGAGATATCTGGGGTCCGTGGGGAAGCGCTAAGAGAAGTATTTATCAATTGATCCGGTTTTGGAAAACTAACGGTAAAATGATTTGTGGCACAGATATTATTATAGGTTCCGTGCCGGGGCGTACAAACAAAACCAAAGTAATTCCCAAATCCTAGAGGGGTAACCATATGCTTTGGGGCCAGGTCATAGCCGTCTTCTTCCTTAGTCCCGATGACTACCAATGGTGCCACAGTAAAAATCTGGTCCCACAGCGAATGATCGAAGTTCAAATTCACATAATTCTGAGGCTGTAACAAATCCATTATTTGATTATTTTGGAATTCGTAGACCCAAATTTAACCTGGGGATGGGATATGGGGAATGATCATGGTCATTGCCGAAATTAGCTTATGTGAATACCTTCCCGTAAATTCAAGGAATGAAAGGAGCTCTAAATCTTGGTCGAATTGCAGGAATTAAAATAGAAGTTCACTGGACGTTTACACTGCTATTAATTTGGGTAGTATACCTAGATGTCCAGAGAGGAGGGAATCTAAGTTCGGCTCTTCTCAGTATCACCTTGGTCCTTTTACTTTTTCTTTGCGTTGTTCTGCACGAATTGGGCCATGCCTTAACAGCCCGCAAATTCCAGATTGACACAAAACAAATTACACTACTCCCGATTGGTGGAGTGGCCTCTCTGGAAAAGATGCCAGAGAAGCCCCAACAGGAACTTCTGGTGGCCCTGGCAGGCCCCGCGGTTAATCTGGTTATTGCCTTGATTTTGCTACTGCTTGTTCCTCTCAGGACCTATTTGGGTATGGATGCCGCTAATCTGGAAACACTACTCAGCTCCCCGAGTTTAAATACACTTCTATTTTATTTACTGATCGCCAATATTATGTTGGTTGCTTTTAACCTTATCCCGGCTTT
>CBDUAW010000398.1:0-2689 GCA_965365215.1 uncultured Eudoraea sp.
GGAGACAGACGGTAACCGACTCAAAAACCTCGTGAAGGAACACATCTCAGATCAGGGTTATTTTGTCACCGACCAGGAACCAGATGAAGCACTCCGCCTTTCACAGGATAAGATTGTTTTTGTGAAAGAAGGTAGTGTTACAGATGCCTTCCGAACAGATCTGAAGGAGCCTTTTGGTAATTTTTTGGTTCAGTTGCTCGGGGATACTTTTAAGGATAATGTAGTTCAGATCAGGACCATGGGAGGTACTGTTCCCATTGCCCCATTTATTAACGAATTGAAAATTCCGGCCTTTATTGTTCCTATGGTTAATCCGGACAACAATCAGCATAGTCCCAATGAAAATCTCAGGATTGGGCAAATAGCCTACGGAATCCAGGCATTTTATGCCATTCTGAGTACTACTGTGAACTGAACCGTCTTCTCTAAGATTGATAAAACCCAGATTCCTGCAGTAGTGTATTTACATTATACCAAAATACTTTGGTTGTAAAGTTGGGGCGAAAAGCCTTTTCCTCCAATTCCTTAAGGGCGTTCTTAACCTCTGATTCCTTATTACTCTTGGGTTCATCTGGAAGCTTTAGGTATGCCATTTCCCATTTCTCAAAAAAGCGTTCCCGGGTCTCCCCTTCAGAAAGTACCTGTACCATGGTATGTCTTTTATCGGCTTCAATTATATTATAAACGGCCTTGACTTCCTCTTTTTCACCTTCCAGGATTTGAACAAAAAATCCTTCATTGTATAACAAACAACCGGTAATATTGCTTTTGGCATTCTTACTTTTGGAGATCTCCAGGATATCTTTTATTTCCTGTGCGCTGATCTCGGGTTTTGCTTCCGAACGGTATGTGAGCTGATATAACATTTGATAGGGCTTAATTTCGGCCTTAAGGTATTGATTTTATTCGTTTAGTTACTCCTGTCAAGCATTAACCCGGGCCTCTAACAATCGCTCTAGGCAGAATTTCTACTGGCATTGATATTTCCGTATAGGGACCTGGTCACAATTTTCTCATAAAGCGCTTTTTGTTGTCCGCCTTCCCCTATTTTCTGTAGCGCGTATTGTTGTATTACCAAAAGCGGAAGTACAATATTTTCTCTTATCCGTATGGATTCTCTTGAAACGGCCTCATTTTCCATCAATACATTATCCCCTGAGATCTCCAGCAACATTTTCTTGGATAGCTGATATTCTTCATGGAGTATTTGCCAGAATTCCGAGTACTCTTTGTCTTCTTTCATATAGCTCGTGAGTTCAAAATAACACTTGGAGAGAGACATCATACTGTTCAGCATCAAGGCTTTGAAGAATGGAACTTCCCTATAAAGCGTTTTTAGTTCCTGTCGTTTGCCCTGATCGATCAGGGTTTGGATTGCTGTCCCTATGCCAAAATATCCAGGCACATTTTGTTTTAGCTGGCTCCAGGATCCCACAAAAGAAATAGCGCGTAAGTCTGTTAACTCAAGTTTTGCCTTATTACCCCGTTTCCCCGGCCGGCTTCCAATATTTGCCATTTGGTAGTACTTAAGGGTACTCCGGTGTTCCAGATATGAAATAAACTTATCATGGTTTTTTAAGGCATTATATTTTTCAAAACTCGCCTCAGACAAAACTTCTATCAATTCCCGGTGTTCATGGCTAATGGTATTTTCCCTGCCAAAAATGGTATTGGATAATCCGGCAGTCAGCAATTGCTCGCTGTTGTGCATAAATTGCTCCTTAGTGCCAAAGGTACTCGTAATGGTTTGCCCCTGCACGGTGAGCTGAATTTCGTGATTTGCAATATCATTGGTCTGAGCAGCGTAGAACCTGTGGGTCTTTCCTCCCCCCCTTGCAGGCGGACCACCCCTACCGTCAAAAAATATGGCCTTCACCTCATTTTTATGGCACACTCTGGATAGCGTCTCCTTGGTCTTGAAAATTGACCAATTTGCTTTTACATATCCCCCGTCCTTGGTACCATCTGAAAAGCCCAGCATTATGGTTTGCACATTTGCACGAAACCTTAAATGCTCCCTGTATGCCTCAAGGTTAAATAGTGTTTGCATCACATTTTCGGATTCCTCCATCCCCTTCATAGTCTCAAATAAGGGAATAATATCAAATGTTAAAGCCTTTTCGTCCCAGCCACACCATCTAAAGAGGCCAAAAACGAAGAGTACTGAAAATATGTCCTCGGAATTACTGATAATATAGCGATTGCATCCCGCTTCCCCGTTTTGCTGCTGAATGTAAGATAATTGGCCAATATTGGCGAGCGTATCCCGAACCAGAGGATCCTCATATTCTTCAGGATTCAGTCTGAATTTTTCCTTTAATAACAGCTCGCTCAAGGCATCGGAGTCCAGTTCATTAAGCTTTTCCGTTATTACCCCTTTCTTTTTGAGGACTTCGGTAACTACCATTTTATGTACCCTGTGATCTTGTCTTATATCCAAGGTGGCAAAATGTGTTCTAAACAGTCGCACCTTATCTATAAAATGATCAAGGTCTTTTAAATACAGGCCGTAATATTGTGAGACAAGAATTTCCCTTATTTCTAATAGTTGTTCTATTATCACCTCATATTTCAAGGTTTTTCGCTTGTCGAACATGGCGATATAAATATTATTGCGCAGGTTTTGAAGGGTGTCTTGCAATGCCCGGAAGGAGATCTTTTTATGAAGTTTTTTTAAATCATTATAATA
>CBDUAW010000399.1:0-2688 GCA_965365215.1 uncultured Eudoraea sp.
CCGCCGGTTATTTCCAGGATGCAAGAGGCGCAACCTCAAATTCTGCTTCGGAAATACAGCGTTACCTTGGAAAAATCTCCGGTCCCTTATTAGACAGGATCGACCTCCATGTAGAGGTTACCCCAGTACCCTTCGAAAAACTTGCTGAAGAAAGGAAAGGGGAGGGGAGTGCCGGCATTCGTAAAAGGGTTGTGGCAGCCAGGGCTGTTCAAACCTCCAGGTTTGCACAGGAAACAGGCCTATATTACAATGCCCAGATGAACACAAGACAGATACGGAAATATTGTAAACTGGATCATGCCTCCCTGGAATTGCTAAAGAATGCCATGGAACGACTTAGCCTCTCTGCCAGGGCTTATGATCGGATCCTGAAGGTATCCCGAACAATAGCTGATCTGGAGGACCAGGCGGCGATTCAGGGACATCATATTGCAGAAGCTATCCAATATCGTAGTTTGGATAGGGAAGGTTGGCTGGGATAGTTGAGGTAGGAAGTAGGAAGCGCAAAGTGCAACTTTCGTTTGAGATATTTGGAACTGGAACTTGAACAAAAGAATGCAAGATCTGAAATTTAGAACAAAAAGATTTGCAGTAAAATGCTGGAAATTGTGCAAGAATGTCTCAAAATCCCGGGAGTATGATGCATGGGCCAGGCAGTTAATAAGATATTCAAGTTCAGTAGGAGCTAATTATAGAGCCTCTCAGAGGGCCAAATCCACGGCAGATTTTATATAAGCTAAAAATTGTGGAAGAAGAAGTAGATGAATCCATTTATTGGTTAGAATTATTTCAAGAGGTCTTCGACCCAGGCAGAGAAGAAATCAAAAAGTTGAAACAAGAGGCGAACGAATTTTTGTTGATAATTGTGGCGTCTATTAAAACTTCGCGAAAAAACAAGATCAACCAAAACCAGTAATTGTAATCATACTTCATACCTTGTACTTCGCACCCCATACTTCGCACTTCGTACCACTCTCCATATAAGTTCACTTGGGTCCTTTTAAGACAATTTCAACAAAATCACATAATATTCATGCTATAAATGGGTTATTTATTTGTATTCTTTTATACACCCATTGAAACCTTACTTAAAAAGTAAGCTACTTATGCAACGAATAAAAATCTATGCTCTTACCTCAATAGCTATTATTGTGCTTTTGGGCCTCTCCATAGGATTGAGTGAACCCACGGATGTAGTGGGATCAGAAATGACTATTTCCACAAGCCAGACCAAAAATGAATCTCTGGATCCTAAAAAAACTGTGCTTTATCATTGGCAACAACAGCAATTAAAAAAAGCCATAGAAGCCTATTTTGATAAAGCAATAGCCTCCGGTGAAATAGTAGGAGCCGGGGTGAGTATAGTTAAAGGCGATTCAATTGTGATTGCCGAAGGATTCGGGCAGCGAAATATTAAAAACAGGGAAAAGGTTAATGGCCAAACCATATTCAGGTTAGGGTCGCTCTCAAAAGGGTTTACCGGCTTATTGACGGCTAATATTATAGAGCAAGGTATATTGGATTGGGATGATAAGGTACAGGATTTTATCCCTGAATTTCAGTTAGGCGACCATCAAAATACAAATAAAATCACTCTGGCAAATATTCTTTCACATACTTCCGGCGCTCCTTACCACAGTTTTACCAATCTTATTGAAGCCGGACTGCCTTTGGCAGAAATAGCTGGGCGGTTTAAAGAGGTAAGACCAATAAGTAAGCCAGGAGAAATTTATAGCTACCAGAATGCCTTATTTGCCCTATCTGATGAGATAATATCTAAAGCAACTGGTCAGGATATCACAAAATTGCTTCAGACCAGGATTTTTAATCCCCTGGGCATGTGCGCCGCTAGTATGGACTATGAATCCCTTGTAAATTCTGAGAATGTGGCATTACCCCATTCAAAATGGCGAAGTGGTTGGAGGCCCAAAAAACTGAATGACCATTATTACAATGCTATCTCGGCAGGAGGAATAAGTGCCAATGCCATGGATATGGGTAAATGGATGCGTTTTGTATTAGGCCATAACCCGGAGATTATGGGTGAGCGTGCTATAAAAGAGGCATTTAAGCCAGTAGTTGAAATTAAAGGGCGCAGTAAATATTATCAGCGCTGGCCCGGACATGTGTCATCACACTATGGCTTTGGCTGGAGGATCCATAAATATGTTGAAAGGAATACCCGTCAGGAAAAAACCATCTGGCACCATGGGGGCAGTGTAAATAACTTTAGAAACGAAATTGCTGTTTTCCCTGAAGCCGATCTGGGTATTTGTGTCTTGTTAAACAGCCCATCACCACTGGCAAGGAGGGTAATTCCTGATTTGTACAAAATCGTCCGGGAGGTATACAAGGTAAAAACTACGAACATAGCCTCCAACGACTTTACCGAGGCCTATCCACCTCTCTGAGCAAGCCTCCTTAAGAATTAACGGGATCAAGCTTCTAAAAAAAGCGCAAGGCATAGGTCCTGGTCCAGGACAAGGATGCCCCGGGTTTTACGAAAATCTCAAAAAACAACTCGGGACTAATTACATGTTTACATCCCCAATCAAGAATTTTTCCTTTTTTTACTTTATGGTAAACATAGGATCCGCTTTTAAGGTCTTCTTCAGATTCTGCCTCTTTTTTTTCTATGGGTTCCATAATATTCTAATAGGAGGGGGATATAAATTCTTTTCTGTTTTT
>CBDUAW010000400.1:0-2674 GCA_965365215.1 uncultured Eudoraea sp.
CCGAGGATTACTCGATAAAGAAGGTGCAGAAGTAGTTGGAGGTGTTATAGTGGCCCGATACGGCGCCAATCCGTTAGAAGTCATCAACAATGTAAAAGGCCAGATCAACGAAATTTCATCAGGCCTCCCGGCAAAACAGCTCAGGGATGGCAGAACCTCACAGCTAACCATTGTTCCCTTTTATGACCGTACAGAATTAATAGAGGAAACCTTAGGTACCCTCAATGAGGCCCTGACATTGGAAATCCTTATCACCGTTTTGGTCATTATTGTGATGGTATTCAATCTGCGTGCATCCATATTGATCTCAGGATTGTTGCCGGTTGCAGTATTAATGGTATTTATCTCCATGAAGATTTTCGGGGTCGATGCCAATATAGTTGCACTATCAGGTATTGCTATTGCAATAGGTACCATGGTTGATGTGGGGGTTATCCTTTCAGAAAATATTATTAGGCATTTAGAGGACAACAAGGAACTGCCGGAAAAGCAACAACTACACGTCAACACGGTAGTATATAACGCCACTTCTGAAGTTTCAGGAGCAATATTGACTGCCGTGCTCACCACTATCATTAGTTTTGTTCCGGTCTTTACCATGATAGGGGCCGAGGGGAAACTATTTCGTCCCTTGGCATTTACAAAAACAATGGCCCTAACGGCTTCGATAATCATAGCACTATTTCTAATACCACCCTTCGCAGCCTACTTCTTTAAAAGAAAAAACCTTAAGACCATTTACAGATATATCCTTAACGGCATTCTTATTCTCATAGGCTTGTTAGCTATTGTTTTTGGATATTGGCTGGGGCTGTTGTTGATAATTTTTGGTGTTTTAGCCATACTGTCTTTACGTAATGCGCTTTCTCGAAAGCATTATAATTTGGGCACCATTGCGGCTGCTGCCATTGCCATTGTCTTTTTACTTGCGGTGTATTGGCGACCATTAGGTTTTGATCGAAGCGTGATTATGAACCTCATTTTTGTCGGGATTATCAGTTTTGGCCTTCTGGGTACTTTTTGGGTGTTCAGATTGTACTATACCCAAATTCTGCGATGGGCGCTTAAGAATAAATTACTGTTTCTTTCCCTTCCCGCTATCATTGTTGTTTGTGGGATACTTATTATGGGTAATACGGGAAAAGAATTTATGCCCTCACTCAATGAAGGTTCTTTCCTTTTGATGCCTACCTCTATGCCGCATTCGGGCGTTGAAGAAAACAAGCGGGTCTTACAACAACTCGATATGGCCGTGGCCAGTATTCCTGAAATCGAGACTGTGGTTGGAAAAGCAGGAAGAACAGAATCTGCTTTGGATCCGGCACCGCTATCAATGTATGAGAATGTTATACAATACCATTCAGAATATGAACTAAATGCCAATAGTAAGCCACAGCGATACCGGGTCAATGATGATGGATTCTTTGAATTGAAGAATGGGAAATTAGTAGCGAATCCTAATTTGGATGTAACCAATGCCTCTAAGTACATAGTTAAAACAATTAATGATGCATTTCGGGTAGACCGAAACCTATTGATTGAAGATGATGATGGAGAGTACTTTCGTAACTGGCGTCCGGAAATACAAAACCCAGATAATATTTGGGAGGAAATTGTAAGGGTCACCAAATTGCCTGGGGTAACTTCTGCCCCTAAATTACAGCCTATTGAAACGCGGTTGATAATGCTCCAAACCGGAATGCGGGCACCAATGGGAATAAAGGTTAAGGGGCAGGATTTACGTCAAATAGAGGCTTTTGGGCTGGAACTTGAGAATATACTCCGAACAGCAGAAGGCGTTAAGGAACAGGCTGTTTTTGCTGACCGAATTGTAGGAAAACCTTATTTGTTGATCGATATAGACCGGGAGCTTTTGGCGAGATATGGTATCACGGTTGCAGATGTTCAGGAAGTATTGTCTATTGCGGTGGGGGGTATGCCATTGACCCAAACCGTGGAAGGACGGGAACGGTACGCAGTAAGGGTACGCTACCCAAGAGAATTAAGAAGCAATCCGGAAGACTTAAAGAATATCTATGTCCCGGTTTCCAAAGGAAACCCGGTGCCATTAAGCGAATTGGTACGCATTCGTTACGAGCAAGGTCCGCAGGTGATTAAAAGTGAGGATACTTTTTTAATTGGTTATGTCTTGTTCGACAAATTGGATGGCTTTGCTGAAGTAGATGTAGTGGAAAATGCACAGGCAGCTATTCAGGATAAAATTGAGAAGGGGGAGTTGTCCGTACCAAAAGGAATAAGTTTCACCTTTACGGGAAGCTATGAAAATCAATTACGGGCGGAGAAAACCCTTGCAATTGTGGTGCCTTTAACATTAACAATAATCTTTTTGATACTGTACTTTCAATTTAGAAGTGTAACCACTTCCCTAATGGTATTTACCGGTATTGCGGTTGCTTTCGCCGGGGGTTTCTTGCTGATATGGTTCTATGGACAGGATTGGTTCTTAAATTTCAGCATTTTTGGTGAGAACCTGAGGGATTTGTTTCAGATCCATACCATTAACCTCAGTGTAGCCGTGTGGGTTGGTTTTATTGCACTCTTCGGTATTGCAACGGATGACGGTGTGGTAATGGCCACCTACCTAAACCAGACTTTTGATCGTAATAACCCGGATAATCCACAGGGTATTCGCGATTCAGTGGTAGAGGCAGGG
>CBDUAW010000401.1:0-2649 GCA_965365215.1 uncultured Eudoraea sp.
TGGCCGGAATGGGAGGCTTCAACGCAATGCATGCGCTATCTACCAGGAATGATAGTCCTGAGACTGCCTCAAGGCCTTTTGATGCTACCAGGGACGGTTTTGTCCTTGGGGAGGGAGCAGGAGCACTTATTCTGGAAGAATATGAACATGCAAAAGCAAGGGGTGCGAAGATCTATGCAGAAGTTGCCGGCGGTGGCCTTTCAAGTGACGCTTACCATATGACTGCCCCTCATCCCGATGGTATAGGGGTTGTACGTGTAATGGAAAACTGCCTTAGGGATGCCGGCTTAAAACCCGAAGATGTAGATGCCATTAATACACATGGTACTTCAACTCCGCTGGGAGATGTTGCAGAATTAAAAGCAATTTCTCAGGTATTTGGGGATCATGCTCCAAACATCAATATCAACTCAACGAAGTCTATGACAGGACACCTGCTCGGTGCAGCCGGGGCCATTGAAGCAATTGCCTCCATCCTGGCGATGGAAAATAATATGGTGCCACCTACAATAAACCATTCGGTAGTCGATGAAAATATAGATCCGAAATTAAATCTTACATTGAATAAAGCACAAAGCAGGGAGGTAAAGGTTGCAATGAGTAATACCTTCGGATTTGGCGGTCACAATGCCTGTGTAATATTTAAGAAAATAAGTTAAAGAACAAATGAACTTCCCCTCAAATTTATTTAATTCCCATTCCAAGGAGGATGGGGATTTTTTTTTGGGGATAAGCAAAATTCTGGGCTTTAAGCCAAAGAAACTTCAGATATATAAAAAGGCCTTTCTACACCGATCTGTTAATAAAAAGGACAGGAAAGGGAATCCTATGAACTACGAGCGCCTTGAATTTTTAGGGGATGCAATGCTCGGAACTATTATCTCCCGTCATTTATACAACGAAGTGCCGGCCGGTGATGAAGGATACCTTACTAAAATGCGATCCAAAATTGTAAGCAGAAAACACCTGAATGAACTTGGCAAGGACCTGAACTTAATCCATTTTGTGGAAAGCAGAATACCAAAATCACACTTCGGAGATAATATTCATGGAAATGTCTTTGAAGCTTTGGTAGGGGCCATTTACCTGGACAGGGGGTATAATTATTGCGAAAAATTCATTAACGAACGGGTTATTATCCCCTATGTGGATATTGAGCAACTGGAAGGGAAGGTAATCAGTTATAAGAGTTTGATCATTGAATGGTGCCAAAAACAGAAAAAGAGTTTTGATTATAATGTTTACGAGGATACAGGAAACGATTCTTTAAAGCATTTTGCAGTTAAGCTTTCCATTAATGGCAGAGTTATGGCAAAGGCACGAGCCACCTCCAAAAAAAAGGCAGAAGAGAAAGCTTCAAAAAGGGCATTTTACGTGCTTCAGGATAAAATGGAAAAGAAATAGGCCTGAAACTGTATGAACGAAATCGTTTTCGTAATCTCCATTGAGGGTATAAGTAATGCCTAGCTTAGGCTGATTTACTTATAAGCACTATCTTTGCGGCCAAGCGCAGCGCATGATAACACACAGAATTTTAGAAGATTATTGTGACCATGAGTTCACGCTTTATGCCATAAGAAGCAATGCGGAAGACTATAGCTTAGCTTATGCATTAAACAAAACGCTTAAATTGCGATTGAAGCGTTCCAGAACTGATTTGAAGCTCCTAAGGGAGTTGGTTTTCCCAATTTTTGAGTGGAAAGATGAGATCAATGAGATTACCTGGCAGCTGATGGGAAATGTTAGTCATGGTATTGAGAAAACATCTATTGGAGATTTGTTTCCGGAAGAACCCGCATATAGTTTTCAGCATATTTTACCGGAACATAAGGAAGCTGATTATCTGTTGAAAGTAGACTGTAATACAGATAGATCAGAAAGTGAAATAGTGAAAGCTATCTTGAGTATTCCAACGGTAATTACAACATACGAAATAGAAACCAAAGACCTGAAATCTAAGCAGAATTTAATTTTTGAGTAGCATGCCAAAGAATAAAAAAACCAAAATTGTAGCTACCCTTGGTCCTGCAACCAGCGATAAAGAGGTATTGAGGGAAATGATCAATGCCGGGGTAGATGTATTTCGGATTAATTTCTCACATGCCGATTACGAGGATGTTAGTAAGCGTATTGCGATGATCCGGGAACTCAACGAAGAGATGGGGAGTTTTACCGCAATCTTGGGCGATCTTCAGGGCCCCAAACTGCGCGTTGGAGTGATGGCTGGAGAAGTAGTGGTTGCCCCGGATGATGAAATTACCTTTGTGACTGGCGAGCCCTTTGAAGGGAACGCGGAACGTGTGTATATGAATTACGCCAGCTTCCCAAAAGATGTAAATCCGGGTGAAAGGATTCTGCTCGATGATGGAAAATTGATCTTTGAAATCCTGGAAACTAACAAGGATAATGAGGTGCGCGCCAAAGTAATTCAGGGAGGTCCTTTGAAATCGAAGAAAGGAGTAAATCTACCTAACACCAACATTTCCTTACCTGCGCTGACCGAAAAAGATATCCAGGATGCCATATTTGCCATCTCGGAGCAGGTAGATTGGATTGCCCTTTCCTTTGTTCGCTTTAGTCAGGACCTTATTGACCTGCAGAACCTTATCAAAGAACTCGACAGCCAGAACTACCAGCACACCAGCTATT
>CBDUAW010000402.1:0-2648 GCA_965365215.1 uncultured Eudoraea sp.
TCAGATAAACGTGAATTTTTGATAGGGACATAGAGCCTTAACTCTTGATATTTCTAGGAAATTAGCAATTTTTTTGTTACTTTTGTGATCTATTTATAAATTTTCCCGGACTACGTTAAATTTAACCTTGCGCTAACGATTTTTGGAATTACGATCAACATACTATCGTAATTTTTTTATCTGAAACCAAATTAAATCCAACTATATGAGTGAAGTAGCAATTAAAGACAATAGTTTCCTGCGACAGTTCGAAACTAGGGTTAATGGGCATCTTGCCAAGATTGAATACTCTTCCCAGGAACGTAAGGTTTTTTTAACTAAACTTGTGATTCCAGAGGAAATCTCCGAAGATGGCTTCAAGGAGGATTTTATTAAATCCGTTCTCCATCATATTCAGGAACAAAAATTAAGAGTAGTTCCTACCAGCCCTCAAATAGCAGGTTTCCTGAGAAAAAACAGACAATATAAAGAAATGCTTCCGGTCGGAATCCGGATATAAGAATCCACCTCTCCTCGGAGAGGTTTTTTTATGCCAGTAATTCACGTTCGGCAAAGCTAAACCTCACCATCCCCATCTCATCTATCTCACTTAAATCTACCACGTGAAGCGTATTCACCAGCGCTGGATCCCAGGGGCTTCGTACTTTAACGTAATTCTCAGTGAATCCATGGATGTAGCCTTCCTTGTTCTCGCCTTCAAACAAAACCGTGCGCCGGGTTCCCAGCTGTGATTCGTAAAAAGCGCGCCTTTTTTTCACGGAAAGTGCCCTGAGCATTCTACTGCGTTTCTGCCTGATCCGGGCATCAACGGGATCTTTCATTTCCGCTGCTAAAGTATTGTCCCGTTCCGAATAGGTAAATACATGTAAATATGATATTTCCAGGTCGTTTAAGAATTGATAGGTCTCGAGAAAATCTTCCTCTGTCTCTCCCGGGAAACCTACGATAACATCAACACCTATGCACGCATGTGGCATACGTTCTTTTATTTGCTGTACACGTTCCACATAAAGTTCCCGCAGATAACGACGGCGCATCGCCTTTAAGATCTTGTTACTGCCACTTTGTAAGGGAATATGAAAATGAGGTACAAAACTGTTGCTGGTGGCAACAAAGTTAATCGTGTCATCTTGCAGCAGATTGGGCTCTATGGAAGAAATCCTAAGTCTCTGAATCCCATCCACATTATCAAGGGCCTTTACCAGTTCAAGGAATGTATGCTCGTGATTTTTATTTCCAAATTCTCCTTTTCCATAATCGCCTATGTTCACTCCTGTAAGCACTATTTCCTTAATTCCTTTTTGCGAAATTTCTTTAGCGTTTCTAAGGACGTTTTCAAGGGTATCACTTCGGGAAATACCCCTGGCCAGTGGAATGGTACAATAGGTGCATTTATAATCGCAGCCATCCTGTACTTTTAAAAAAGCCCGGGTTCTGTCGCCAATTGCATAGCTTCCTACATAAAAATCTGCTTCCGAGATCTCACAGGAATGTACTTCCCCAAAATCCTTTTTTGAAAGGTCAGAAATATAATCGTTAAGCCTGAATTTTTCAGTTGCCCCTAGAACCAAGTCAACCCCGTCAACAGCAGCTAACTCTTGTGGGCATAACATCCAATAGCCGCAATATAGGCCGAGGGATTGCGTTTCTGGGCCTGCCTAACGATGGTTTTAAAACGCTTATCTGCATTTTCAGTAACGGAGCAGGTATTGATTACATACAGATCAGCTGCTTCAGAAAAACTTACCCGCTCAAAGCCCTCCTCTACAACGTTCCGTATAATTGTAGAAGTTTCTGAGAAATTGAGTTTACACCCCAGGGTGTGGAAAGCTACTTTTTTCTTCATCCTCGTTATCTGATCCTTGAATTTGGGCCTGCAAATATATTAAATATTTCAGGCTCAGGTATCTCACTCCTGGTTTGTTTAATAGTTACGCCATTTGCTGGTAAGTTCAAACACATGATTTAAAATGTCCGCATCGTGATCCTCGAAAGAAACTCCTCTGCGGGCCATCATCACCTTAGCGGCTTCAAAAGCCTTTTCCGGATAGTATGTACTGAAACCAGAGGCCCCTCCCCAACTAAAACTGGGGACAAAGTTCCTGGGGAATCCTGGGACATAGATATTGGTGTTTACCCCAATGACCGTACCTGTATTAAACATGGTATTAATAGCGGTTTTGCTATGGTCTCCCATCATAAGACCGCAAAACTGTAGTCCGGTGCGTTCAAAACGTTCGCTGGCATAGTTCCATAGCCTTACTTTGGCGTAGTTATTCTTCAAATTGGAATTATTGGAATCTGCGCCAATATTACACCATTCTCCAAGGACAGAATTTCCCAAATATCCGTCATGGCCCTTACTGGAATATCCGAAGATTACAGAATTGTTAACTTCCCCACAGACCTTCCCATGCGGACCTACGGTTGTTGGCCCATAGATTTTGGCTCCCATTTTTACCACGCCCTTTTCGCAGAGTGCAAATCCGCCCCTGATAAGGTTTCCTTCCATTACCTCCGCATCTTTACCAATGTATATGGGACCTTTACTGGCATTGAGAATACTGTATTCTACCTTGGCCCCTTCTTCCAAAAAGATATTCTCAGCATTGATGAGTCGATTAGTATCTGAGATCGGGGCACTTTTG
>CBDUAW010000403.1:0-2642 GCA_965365215.1 uncultured Eudoraea sp.
AAATTTTACAAAAAACATTTGCAATTGCTGCCTCAGGTTTTCAGAATCGATCTTCCACAGGAACTCATAGATTCAGTTGAGGCCTGTAAGGACAATAAACAGGTTAGGCAGGTAGGTATAGAATGGGCCATAACACAATCAAAGGAATTAAAAGCCGCAGGTGTCCCGGTATTACATTATTACTCAATGGGTAAATCAACAAACATCAAGGCCATAGCAGAAGCGGTGTTTTAAACTTCGAACGCCAGATATTTTATTCCGAAACTTGAAACAGGGGATACTTTTTCTACATTTACACCCAATGAATCTTCGATTTAGCTGTTTGTTCCTACTTATTGCCTGTTTGGGTTTTGCTCAGGAAGAGGAAGACCCCAAGGTATATATCATAGACCTAAATCCCTTTTACGGTTCAATACTCCTGCACAATCCGGACATATCTCATTTAATCAGAGAACATCCTGTAGGGTTTATTTTGGGCATCAGCAAAAAGACTTTTGGATATAACGAATGGGAAGGGGAATATAATTATCCGGATACCGGTTTTTCCCTGGTCTATCAGGATATGAAAAATACTACTCTGGGTGAGAATTTAGGCCTATATGCCCATTATAATTTCTATCTTTTTAAAAGGAACCTCCAATTCCGGATAGGGCAAGGGGTTGCCTACAATTCGAATCCCTATGACAGGAATCAAAACTTCAGGGGCAATGCTTATGGGTCTCATTTAATGAGTTCAACCTATCTTATGCTCAACTATTATCGGGAAAGTAAAACAAGTCCCGTGGGATTCAAAGCTGGAATTTCCCTGGTACACTACTCCAATGCTAACGTTAAGGCACCCAATACTTCTACCAACACTTTGGCCTTTAATGCGGGACTTATCTATCGCCTGGGGCAGGATGCTCCCATTTCTTACATCCCCAAAAAATCTGGAGAAAAGATTGAAGAGCCTGTCCGGATCAATCTGGCCTTTAGGACGGGAATAAACGAAAGCGACGTCATTAATTCCGGACAATATCCTTTTTACATTCTATCTGCCTATGCAGACAAACGTTTGGGACGTAAAAGTGCCATCCAGCTAGGGACCGATATATTCTTATCAAATTTCCTCAAGGAACTTATCCGGTTCCAGGCTATTTCCTTTCCCGAAAAGGAGGTTGATGCCGGAGATGATTATAAGAGGATTGGGCTGTTCCTGGGGCATGAATTGTTCATTAATAAAATAAGTGTTATCACGCAACTTGGCTATTATGTTTACTATCCTTTTGATTTTGAAGGACAGGTGTATAACCGCGTTGGAATTAAGAGATATTTTGGTAAAAAATGGTACGGAGCTGTAAGCCTTAAGTCGCATGCAGCCAAAGCAGAGGCTCTGGAATTTGGAATTGGAATCAGATTATGAGAAGGATAACAATATATGGCATTTTAATATTTTTGGTCTTGAGTTTTCCGGGCTGTCGCGGTGAGAATGCGTTAGATTGTTTTCAGGCAAGTGGCGATATCGTCCAGGAAGAAGTAACGGTTCCGAACTTCACCAGAATCACCGTCTTTGAGAATGTGACCTTGGTACTTAGGCAGGGGCCGGTACAACAAGTAGTAATTGAAACCGGTGAGTTTTTAATGCCGGAGGTAAGTGCTGAGGTGGAAGGTGAAACCCTATTATTAAAGGACACCAATAATTGCAACCTCTTCCGGGAATACGGGAATACCATCATTTATGTAACGGCCCCGAATATTGACCAGGTCCGCAGCAGCACGGGCTTCCCTGTCCGAAGTGAGGGAGTATTGGGCTACAACGATCTGTTGCTTATTTCTGAAAGCTTCAACAATCCTGAGGCCGAGACCACAGATGGGTCTTTTGAATTAGAGGTCAACACAGAGAATCTCGCCATAGTGGCCAATGGAATTGCCTATTTCAAAATCAGCGGTGCCAGTGAGAATGTGAATATAACCATTGCAGCCGGAGATTCCCGGGTTGAGGCTGAGGGCCTTGTGGCACAGAATATAAACTTAAATCACCGGGGCACAAATAATATCTTTTTGGATCCACGACAAAGTCTCACGGGAATAATACGGGGTACTGGTGACGTAATAAGTTATAACAGGCCCCCAATTATAGACATTTCGGAGATTTACCGTGGTCGATTGATTTTTAAGGATTAACGTATAAAGAGTGAAGATTCCTGGTATCCATAAACTCAGGGAATGGCTCAGACGGCAAAGACTGTTTGGGGACAATGCCTCCCTTCAGCCGCTGTCTAATGTTGATGAGCAGCTTGCTGATCTGCTAAATCAAAAGCGTATTCCCGGAATGGCCATTGCGATCTTTCAGGGGAACAAGCCATTATTGTACAAGGGCTACGGGTATGCAGATCTGGAGAAAAAGATCCCTGTAGTACCAGCAGAAACACTATTTAGGGCGGCGAGCGTCTCTAAACCCATTACAGCCTGTGCCTTAGCCATGCTTGTAAAGGAGGATCTTTTAGATTTGGACGCTTCAATTTATGAGTATGTCCCGTATTTCCCCAAAAAGAAATACGATTTCACAATCCGCCAATTGGCAGCACATACAGCCGGAATTCGCGGTTATAAAGGCAAGGAGTATGCGCTCAACAAGCCCTATTCGGCACGGGAAAGCCTCA
>CBDUAW010000404.1:0-2640 GCA_965365215.1 uncultured Eudoraea sp.
AAAGATGGCGGGGAAGCTGAAGTATTCCTAGACCCCAATACGTTTTCAGAAGACGGAACCACTTCCCTCGCTGGCCTTAGCTTCACCAAGGATGGCAGCATGGCCGCATATTCTATCTCAGAAGGCGGGAGCGACTGGCGCAAAATTATCGTTATTGATACGGGAAGCATGGAAGTTGTAGAAGACACTATTGTTGATGTAAAGTTCAGCGGTATTTCCTGGAAGGGAAATGAGGGCTTTTATTATTCTAGTTACGATAAACCGGAAGGCAGTGAGCTTTCTGCGAAAACAGATCAACACAAAGTATTCTTCCATAAGCTGGGTACTTCCCAAAAGGACGATTCCCTGATATTTGGAGGCTCCCCGGATGAAAAACACCGTTATATTTCCGTTTCTATTACCGAAGACGAGCGCTATCTTGTCCTGTATGCCAGTGTCTCAACCTCCGGCAATAAGATGTTTGTTCAGGATTTGACAGACCCCAACGGCTTATTCGTAACTGCCTTAGACAATACGGAAAGTGATAGTTATGTAATGGACAACAAGGGGACTACACTTTACATTGTAACCAACCTGGATGCACCGAATAAAAAAATTGTAAAAGTAGATGCCACGGATCCCAGACCTGAAAATTGGACCGATGTTATCCCGGAGACCGAAAATGTCCTCAGTGCCAGTTCCGGTGGCGGATATATTTTCGCAGAATATATGGTAGACGCCATCTCAAAAGTATACCAGTACGACTATGAGGGGAAGCTGATAAGAGAGGTAGAATTGCCCGGAATAGGCAGTGCCGGAGGCTTTAACGGGAAACAGGAAGAAAAAGACTTGTATTTTTCTTTTACTAATTACAATACTCCCGGATCTTCCTACAAATTCAATGTAGACAAGGGAACCTATGAGCAATACTGGAAACCACAGATAGACTTTGATCCTGACACCTACCAATCTACGCAGGTTTTCTACACTTCCAAGGATGGTACCAGGGTTCCAATGATCATAACCCATAAAAAAGGCCTTGAGTTAAATGGAAAAAATCCTACAATCCTATATGGGTATGGAGGATTTAATATCAGCCTTACCCCATCTTTTAGCATTGTAAATGCCGTATGGATGGAACAGGGCGGGGTCTACGCTGTTCCTAATCTGCGCGGCGGAGGGGAATATGGAAAAAAATGGCACACGGCTGGGATCAAAACCAAGAAACAAAATGTTTTCGATGATTTTATCGCAGCCGCTGAATACCTGATTGAGAATAATTATACTTCTTCAGAATATCTTGCCATACGCGGAGGTTCCAATGGTGGCTTGTTAGTAGGCGCTACTATGACCCAAAGACCTGATTTAATGAAAGTAGCCCTCCCGGCTGTAGGTGTACTCGATATGCTCCGATACCATACTTTTACTGCTGGAGCAGGCTGGGCCTATGATTATGGTACTGCTGAGGAAAGCAAGGAAATGTTTGAGTATTTAAAAGGCTATTCTCCCGTTCACAATGTTCGGGAAAACACTGAATACCCGGCTACCTTAATTACAACCGGAGACCATGACGACAGAGTAGTCCCTGCACACAGCTTCAAATTTGCGGCGGAATTGCAGGAGAAACAATCGGGCACTAACCCAACCCTTATCAGGATTGAGACTAAAGCCGGTCACGGAGCAGGTACGCCGGTTAGTAAAACCATAGAACAATATGCGGACATTTTTGGTTTTACTCTACACAATATGGGCTTCGAAGAGCTACCCAATCAGGCGGTATTGAAGGAATTCAAGGAGTAATGATCAATAAATAAGCGTAAAATCCGTTTCTTTAGAGGCGGATTTTTTTTGCCCAGCGGATAATTGAGTAATGCTTAAAGTAGATAATATTTCTTTTGCATATCAGGATAAACTCATCCTTAAGAACATCAGTTTTGAAGTTCAGAAAGGGGAACATGTCGCTATTATGGGTGAAAGTGGCTGTGGAAAAAGTACACTTTTGAAGTTGATCTATGGGACATTAAGTTTAAAGGCTGGAGCCATCCATTGGGGAAAGCATGAAGTTAAGGGGCCCTTGTTCAATCTGGTCCCAGGAGAGTCCTATATGAAATACCTTTCCCAGGATTTTGACCTGATGCCTGTCACCTCCGTTCTTGAAAATATTGGAGAATTTCTTTCTGTGTTTTATCCGGAAGAGCGGGCAGCGCGAAGCCAGGAATTACTCCAGATGATAGAAATGGAAGACTATGCTTCCAGAAAAATTAAAGATCTGAGTGTTGGTCAGAAACAAAGGGTTGCGCTGGCAAGGGTACTGGCCCAGAAACCGGAAGTGCTTTTGTTAGATGAGCCATTTAGCCATATAGACAACTTTAGAAAAAACAGTCTGAGGCGCAATCTGTTCCAATATCTTGAAGATGAAGGAATAACCTGTATTACGGCCACGCATGATTATCACGACGTATTACCTTTTGCACAACAGGCAGTTGTTATCAGGGACGCACAGCTTATTGAAAATCGGCCCATCCTGGATCTGTACCGTAATCCAGGCAGCATATATGTGGCGTCTCTCTTTGGGGAGGCAAATGTAATCCCGGTAGAGGTCATCAAGTCGTACGCAGATACCAAAAGAAGGATTATTGTATATGCTCATGAATTCCGGGT
>CBDUAW010000405.1:0-2610 GCA_965365215.1 uncultured Eudoraea sp.
TAGTTTGCGTTTACAGTGTTTAGGATATTCAGCCTTAAACCACTTTAATAATTCCGGATCAGCATAGATTCCGGCGTGGTATAGCGCTACGTAGTTCTTTTGTGAAGCGAGACTAAGAAAAGGAAGAGGTAAGTCAGGGGTACAATGGTAGCCGGCTGGATAAATGCTGTGAGGGACTACATAACCTATCATTCCATAATTCATGGTTTCTTCAAATCCTTCGGGAAGATTCTTGCGAATTCTTTCCCGGATTTTTGAAACTACGGTTTGCCTTTCTTCGGGAAGCTCAGAAAGGTATTCTTCCGGGGAAGTTGCTTTTGAGTTCATATTAGTTGTTTTTTTGAAGGATTAGCGCAGATATTAAGGTAATGATTATCCCAATAACAGTAACTGTTAGAAACATAATTACAGCCATAAACCCGCTACTGTATTCCGGGATTTCCCCTTCGTATCCCTGTGATTCCATTACCGCTTTATATTCTTCGAAAAAATCCGGATTAATGCTGCTTGTATAAATATAATCGGCTAAACCAATACCGATAGCCGTGATCAGTGAAATTAGGAGGCCTATCAGGAGGGCTTTTCCAAAACTAACCCGGCCATTATTAACCTTGTCCCGGTAATGCTTAATTCCAAAGAAGACAAACGCCAGGGAAACAATCATAGAGGCATAGCCTACAATCTCCTGGGTTGAAAAATCTAATGCCTGCCCAAATGCCAGGACCACAATAAAAATAGTAAATGCCGTTAGGAGGCCATAAATCCCAAATCTCAGAACTGAATTTTTCATTATGATTGTTTTTAAGGTTTTGGCCAAAGGTAACTTCCCTGTTTACGGGAGCATTCATACTAAAGTACCAAAAAGCATCCTACTTTAGTACGGGATCCAAATTTTAAAGGATGTGATACTCCTTGGCTTTTTTGATAGCCTGTGTTCTGCGCCTGGCATTAAGTTTAATAAGCAGGTTCGACACATGTGTCTTTACGGTGCTTTCCGAGACAAAGAGTTTATCGGCAATTTCTTTATTTGAAAATCCTTTTGATATTTCACACAGCACCTCGTATTCTCTTTTACTAATTCCAAGCTTCCTTATTTTTTGTTGGTCTATCTGTTGGCCATTGAGGGTCTTTCTGGCTAAACTGTTGCGGTTAATATAGATTCCAATTATAAAAAAGATCACAGCCACCAGGGCAATAGCAATCTCTATCTTCAGATTTCCACTTACAATGGAATAAGTGCTTAGTTCAAAGAGCAGCAATAGGGCCAGAGCCAGTAGTCCAAATGTGAATACAGTCTTTCTCACTACATAAAACTATGTAAACTTTGCAGTAATCTTGTCCAGGATGGTCTGTGCCAGTTTTATTTTGCTTTCCACAGTCCATCCTGCAACATGAGGACTTAGCAAAACATTGTCTGCCTGGATTAAGTATTGGAAGCCTTCAGGCAAGCTATTGTCGCTGAAAAGACTCTCAAAAGAAGTTTTCTCATATTCGAGCACATCGAGGCCGGCACCCAAAACCTTGCCCGATTTGAGGGCCACCACAAGATCATCTGTCACAACGCATTTCCCTCTGGCGGTATTCAAGAACCAGAAATTGTTTTGAAAACTATTTATGAATTCTTCATTGATCATCCCAACAGTATCAACGGTTTGAGGTACATGGAGGCTAATAACATCCGATTTCTGTTTCAGTTCCAGGATTCCTACCTGCCTTGCATAGTCATCTCCGACACCTCCTAAAATGTCATAGCAGATTATCTCAACTTCCAAGCCAGCTAATTTTCTGGCGAAAGCCTTTCCTGTATTGCCGTAACCAATAATGCCCACGGTCTTGCCCTTTAACTCATGCCCGCGGTTACCTTCGCGATCCCATTTCCCATGTCTCACCTCATAATTTGCCTTGTTTAGGTTATTAAAAAGTGACAGTAGCATTCCCAGGGCGTGTTCCCCTACGGCGTTGCGATTTCCTTCCGGAGCGGCTGCAAGAAAAATCCCTTTTCGCTCGGCGTGCTCCACGTCTATATTTTCCAACCCGGCCCCAACCCGGCCAATAAACTTAAGATTGGTAGCCTTATCAAGGAAATCACTATCAAGGGCAAAGCGACTTCGAATGATCAATCCGTCATAGGCAGCAATTTCGCTAGCGAGCTGCTCTTTAGAAGAAGAATAATCCTCGTAATTTGTATAGCCCAATTTCTTGAGGCCATTTATCAGCAAAGGATGATTGGTGTCTAGATGTAGTACTTTCATTTAAATTTTTGGGTAATAGTGCTGTGTTTTCTCATGTGCCACCTCCCCGGTGTGTTTGGTATTGTTTTTTTCAAAAAGAAGCAGATGAACTTCACGGCCCTCTTCGGTAGCTGGGCAATGCTCAACGCCTTTGGGGACTACTATAATTTCACCTTCGTGAACCTTTTCTATCCGGTCCCGAAATTGCATGATCAAGGTTCCTTTTATTACCAAAAATAGTTCATCCTCATCTTTATGCTGATGCCAGACAAATTCCCCGGAAATTTTCGCGAGAATAACCTGCATATCATCTACAGTTGCAATTTGATGTGGGTGCCACTGTTTATTGAACAGCGCAAACTTTTCGTTCAGGTTAATG
>CBDUAW010000406.1:0-2579 GCA_965365215.1 uncultured Eudoraea sp.
TGATATACGAAGGTTGGTTTTTCATACTGGTCATCAGGGCCCCATAGAGATTGGATGTAATCCGGAATTTCTGGAATGGTTAACTGATCCGGTCCTAAATGGAGGAGGTGCTTTAACAGATTTTGGATGTTATGGAGCTAACCTGGCTACATGGTTGCTAAGAGGCCAGATACCGGAAAAAGTTTTATGTATCACACAGCAGATCAAACCTGATCTCTATCCGAAGGTGGAAGACGATGCCACAATTATTCTTACCTACCCTAAGACACAGGTGATTATTCAGGCTTCATGGAACTGGTCGCACAACAGAAAGGATATGCAGGTCTATGGAAAAAAGGGATATATTACTTGTATCAATGCCAAAGATATGGTCATTATGGAAAATGAAACCGATGGAAGCTACACCTATAAGGCAGCACCCCTACCCTATGGAATGGATGATCCCTTTGCCCTTTTACAGAAAGTAGTTCATGAAGGGTATCAATTTCCAGCTTACGATATCTCAGCACCAGATAACAACCTGCTGGTTATGCAGATACTGGAAGCTGCCAAATACTCTGCGGAAACAGGAACAGTGGTGAATTGGAACGAATTTTTCAGCAAATAGTTCAATCGGCCACTTTTTGACATTGCACCGAAATCCCTTTTATACAGGAATTATAAAATTGCCAAACCAATGATCAGCATTCTTATGCCTTACCGGAATACTTCCTCTTTTTTGAGGGAATGCCTGGAATCTATCATCGCCCAAAGTGAGGAGAACTGGGAACTCCTGGCTGTGAACGATCATTCAACAGATAACAGCGAAGCCATCCTCGAGGAATTCTCAACGAAAGACCATCGCATAAAATACTATTCAAACGAAGGCAGGGGCATTATTCCTGCCTTACGAACAGCCTACGCCAAGTCTAAAGGAGAATTTATTACAAGAATGGATTCGGATGACATCATGTTACCTGATAAGCTCAAAGTACTGCATTCACTTTTAAATAAAGCCGGACCGGGAAATATAGCTGTTGGGATGGTGAACTATTTTTCCTCCCGCGGGATAAGCAACGGCTATGCCCGTTATGAAAAATGGATCAACGGTCTTACCAAAAAAGGCATTAATTACCAGGAAATCTACAAGGAATGTGTAATTCCTTCTCCATGCTGGATGGTATTCCGCGAGGACCTGGACAAAAGCGGTGCTTTTAAACCAAATCGCTATCCGGAAGATTATGATCTCACTTTCCGGTTTTATCAAAATTCCTTAAACTGTATTGCGTGTGATAAAGTGCTTCACAAATGGCGCGATTACGATACCAGAACCTCCCGTACCAGCGAACATTATGCGCAACAATATTTCCTGGATATCAAACTCCATTATTTTCTTAAATTAAATCACGATCCAACCCGCGACCTCGTCATTTGGGGCGCAGGAAATAAAGGAAAGACCATTGCTAAAAATCTGAAGAGGGAGAATATTACCTTTTACTGGTTGTGCGACAACCCCAATAAAATAGACAAACAAATATATGGTGTGAAAATGCGGCATTTTGAATATCTTAAGAAACTGCATAAGCCTCAAAGCATCATTACGGTTGCTAATGCCAGGGCACAAAAAATGATTAGTGATTACCTAAAAAAACTAGAGCAAAAATCAATGTTGGACTATTTCTTTTTCTGTTAGCGCTTAAGCGGATATTTATTGAATTTTTAAGGAAATCCTGGGAAGATTCTCTTCTATACTTTATATATTTGTCAAATCAAAGTCAGGAATGCAGTATAAATATCCGGAACTCCTTTGGGCACTTCTATTACTACTAATTCCTATCATTATCCATCTTGTTCAACTCCGGAGATTTAAAAAAACCCCGTTTACAAATGTTCGATTATTAAAGCAGGTAACTGCCCAGTCTAGCAAGACGAATACCTTAAAGAAATGGCTTTTACTGACTGCGCGACTGTTATTGTTGGCCTGTTTAGTGATGGCCTTTGCACAACCCTTTATAGCTTCCTATTCGGCACTACAGGATAAAGAAACCGTAATTTATCTAGACAACTCCTTTAGCATGCAGGCCAAGGGCAGAAACGGGATGTTGATGGAAAATGCCATCCAGGACCTCTTAAGGGACGTGCCGGAAGACGCTAGCTTTAATCTTTTTACCAACAGCAAAGAATTTCCTAAGACAGACGTCAGGAGTCTTCAAAACGATTTACTGACCCTGCCCCCAACCCATCAACAGCTAGGTGTTAAGGAAATTAAACTTAAGGCAGCTAAGTATTTCAGTGAAAACGAAAACGCTATTAAAAACCTTGTCGTAATAAGTGATTTTCAGGAACGTATCAGAAATGAAAATGAAACGGATTCCAGCAAAATAAACCTTCAATACGTACCCTTACGTCCTGAAAACAATACCAATATTTCCCTTGATTCCTTAATTATCAGCAATGCCTCCCCTACTCAGATTGAGTTAACGGTATTACTTTCCGCCACAGGGGAATCAGAGACTGTCCCTGTTTCGCTCTTTAACGGGGAAACACTGATCGCAAAATCAGCTGCGCTCTTTGAAGGGGTAACCCAGGCTGAGGTAGTA
>CBDUAW010000407.1:0-2577 GCA_965365215.1 uncultured Eudoraea sp.
CTGAAGACGTTTGAGGTAGATCTGAAAACCAGCAAATCACTAGGCTCCCTTATTCCGGATAACTTCACAAAGGTATCGGAAAGTGGTATCAGCAACTCGAATGCTATCCGCGAATTGAAAGCGTATGGATACCAGGGTTTTTTGGTTGGGGAAAACTTTATGAAAACCACCAATCCAGGCATAAGTGCAAAAAATTTTATTAAACAAATCGAAGGATGAAACTGAAGGTCTGCGGGATGAAGAATAATATTTCCGAGGTGGCGGAGTTAGCGCCAGATTACCTTGGATTTATCTTTTGGGAACCATCGCCCAGATTTATGGATACAACCATGCCGGCCCTTCCGGATGCCATAAAAAAAGTAGGGGTTTTTGTAAACGCATCCCCTTCGGAGATCCTGCACAGGACATTAAATTTTCAGTTAGACTTAATTCAATTACACGGAGATGAAAGTCCGGCCTTCTGTAAAAACCTGATAGAACTGTTAGGAGATAATTTAACGGAAAAAAATGACAGACCGGGGCTCATCAAAGTTTTTGCGGTAAAGGACAGTTTTAACTTTGAAGAATTGAAGCCTTTTGAACTTTACTGTGATTTCTTTTTGTTCGACACCAAGGGCAAACTTCCGGGGGGTAACGGATACGCATTTGATTGGAAAGTATTGGAGGAATATCCATCTGAAAAACCTTTTTTTTTAAGTGGGGGGATTGGTCTTGCCGAGGTTCCGAAACTAAAGGCATTTTTAAAATCAAAGGCTGCGGCCAAATGCCATGCTGTAGATGTTAACAGCCGCTTTGAAATAAAAGCCGGTCAAAAATCAACAGACCAGCTAAAATTGTTTATGAAAATGAAAAAAGAAAACTTTGAATTATGAGTTATCATGCTGATGAAAGAGGATATTACGGGGAATTTGGTGGGGCCTTTATCCCTGAAATGTTATATCCCAATACAGAAGAATTACGTCAGAATTATATCCGGATTATGGAGGACGATTCTTTTCAGGAGGAATTTCATGCATTGTTAAGGGATTACGTTGGCAGACCAACTCCCCTTTATTTTGCAAAGCGACTTTCTGAGAAGTACAACACCAGGATATATCTGAAGCGGGAAGATCTTTGCCACACAGGCGCCCACAAGGTAAATAATACCATTGGCCAGATCCTTATGGCCAAAAAACTTGGTAAAAACCGTATTATAGCCGAAACCGGTGCCGGACAACACGGGGTAGCCACCGCTACCGTTTGTGCTCTTATGGGAATACCCTGTGTAGTATATATGGGTGAGGTAGATATCGCAAGGCAGGCACCAAATGTTGCCCGTATGAAAATGCTGGGCGCGGAAGTTAGGCCGGCCCTTTCCGGCAGCAGAACACTAAAAGATGCCACCAATGAGGCTATTCGCGATTGGATCAATAATCCAGTTGATACACATTACATCATTGGATCCGTAGTAGGGCCTCACCCCTACCCCGATATGGTAGCACGATTTCAAGCCGTTATTTCAGAGGAGATCAAACAGCAGCTGATAGCCAAAGAAGGCAATCCCAATCCCGATTACCTTATTGCCTGTGTGGGAGGAGGGAGCAATGCTGCCGGCACGTACTACCACTATCTGGATACGCCGGAGGTAAATATCATTGCTGTTGAGGCTGCTGGAAAAGGAGTGCAATCAGGAGAAAGTGCGGCTACTTCGGCCCTGGGAAAAGTAGGAATAATTCATGGTTCCAAAACCCTGCTCATGCAAACCCCAGATGGACAAATTACAGAACCTTACTCTATTTCTGCTGGACTGGATTATCCGGGAGTTGGACCTATGCACGCACATCTCTATTCCTCAGGAAGGGCAGAGTTTATTGCTATTACTGATGAGGAAGCCATGCGTGCTGGCCTGGAAATGTCTAAACTGGAAGGGATTATCCCGGCGATAGAAACCTCTCATGCCTTCGCTGTACTTGATCATAAGAAGTTTCAACCAAACGATATTGTGGTCATAAATCTATCGGGCAGGGGTGATAAGGATTTACAAACCTATATTGATTATTTCAAACTATAAGGTATTGGAACGTGAACAGGATAACTAAAAGACTACAACAGGATCAAAAATTACTATCGATCTATTTCACGGCAGGCTACCCGGAAATTGGGGATACTGTCCCTATAATCAAGGAGCTGGAAAAACAGGGGGTAGACATGATAGAAATTGGGCTTCCATTCAGCGACCCTCTCGCTGATGGCCCTACAATTCAGGAAAGTTCCACCGCCGCCCTGAAAAATGGCATGCATACGGAACTCTTATTTCAGCAACTCAGGGAAATAAGGGAAACGGTAGAGATCCCCCTGATCATTATGGGATACTTTAACCCGGTGTTACAATATGGGGTTGAAGCCTTTTGTAAGAAATGCCAGGAGGTTGGAATAGATGGCCTCATCCTTCCTGATCTGCCAATGGATGTTTACCAGAACGAATACCGGGATATTTTTAAAAAATACGGTTTAATAAACATTTTTCTAATTACCCCGCAAACCAGCGAATCGCGGGTTAGGGCCATCGACGAAGCCTCAGAAGGCTTTATTTATATG
>CBDUAW010000408.1:0-2567 GCA_965365215.1 uncultured Eudoraea sp.
GATGGCAAACTTATAGTTGACAGGCCCTGGGAAGAGGCCGCCATAAAACTGATAAGAAAGGCAGAGGTCCCCGTGGTGCCTATTTATTTTCATGCCAGAAATAGCAAGCTTTTCTATAGATTGTCTAAGATCAACGATATTTTTAGAACGGCCAAGCTGCCTTCAGAGTTAACCACGCAAAGAAATCGAGCTATAAAGGTGCGTATTGGGCAACCCATCCCTGTTGGTACACAAATGGAACAGGAGAACCTGGAAGAATTTACTGATTTACTCAGGAGGAAGACCTATATGTTGGCGAACGCTTATGAAAAAGAAAGACTCATTGATCAGATCCCAAGTACCCTGAAAATACCTAAACCGCCCAGGAAGATTGCCTCTGCGGTTCGGACTGAGGTAATAGAAGGGGAAATTGAAAAGCTAAGGGAGAAAGATTGTCGTTTATTACAAAGCAAGAATTACGAGGTTTTTCTAGCACAAAAAAAGGATATGCCCTTTATCCTTCAGGAAATTGGGCGGCAACGGGAAGTGACCTTCAGAGCCATAGGCGAAGGCACCAATAACCCAATAGACCTGGACCGTTTTGATTCCTACTATCATCATCTTTTCTTATGGGACAATGAAGAAAAGGTCATTGTTGGGGCCTATCGTATGGGGATGGGTTCTGAGATTTTTAAGGAATATGGGATAGACGGATTCTATTTGCAGGATCTATTTGGTTTTGAACCGGAGCTTTATGGGATGATGCGGGGATCCATTGAAATGGGGAGGGCTTATATCATTAAAGAGTATCAACAAAAGCCCATGCCGCTATTTTTACTCTGGAAGGGGATTGTGCATACTACCCTCAGGCATCCGGAACACAAATATCTTATTGGCGGGGTTAGTATCAGCAATCAGTTCTCAAACTTTTCCAAATCCCTTATGATAGAATTTATGAAATCGAATTATTGGGATCCCTATGTTGCCCAGTACGTACGTCCCAAAAAAGAGTTCAAGGTGAAGCTCAAGGATGCCGACAAGGAGTTTATTTTTGACGAAACCGAAGCAGACCTCAATAAGTTCGACAAACTCATTGATGAGGTAGAACCAGGTAACCTGAGGTTACCGGTATTGATAAAGAAATACATAAAACAGAATGCAAAGGTGGTCGCTTTTAATGTGGACCCCTTGTTTAATAATTCCGTTGACGGGCTGATGTACATTAAGATAGCAGACCTTCCCGAAAGTACCGTTAAACCGGTTATGGAAGAATTCCAGGCCGAATTGGAGCGCAAGCATATGGAAAACAATACCGCTCCTTAGCCTATCTCCCTGGCAATAAATTCTTCGCAGAAGTTTTTAATTTCATCACGAGCCTTTTGGAAGGCATTGTGGATTTCTTTTTCACTACCCTTTACTTTTGAAGGGTCAAAAAAATTGCGGTGTATCCGCTTCGCATTTGGTGATGGGATAAAAGGACAGTTTTCCTTGGCATGATCGCAGACGGTAATAATAAAATCCCATGATATTTCTTTGTATTCATCCACATGGTTTGAGGTGTGAGATGAAATGTCGATCCCGTCTTCTGCCATGATACTCACAGCTCCGGGATTTAAACCATGGGTTTCAACGCCCGCGCTGTAAACCTGTATGGCATCTTTCCCCAGCTCCTTTAGATACCCATGCGCCATTTGGCTTCTACAGGAATTCCCAGTACAGAGCACTAGTATTTTTTTCATTCGTAACTTTTTGTCTATTGTATATTAATATTTGTAACACCTTATCTTCGGAAAGGTATTAAGTAACCCCCACCTTCTTACTCCTCCGTTCAAATATGAGGTTATCAAACCACATTCCATGTAATTGTGCTATTTTTTCTCTTTTCCCGATCTTACGAAAACCAAGCTTCTCATGAAGCCTGATACTGCCTTTATTTTGAGGGAAGATACCAGATTGAAGGGTCCAGAAACCAGCATCTTCGCTTCGTTTAATCAATGTTTCGAGCAGGACTTTGCCCAGGCCCAGACCCCATGTTTTCCTCGCTACATAAACACTTACTTCGGCAACACCACCGTATACACAGCGACCTGATACCGGCGATAATGCAGCCCAGCCTGCGATCTCCTTTTGAAGAGTGACCACTATCCTGCAATTTTTGAGATGTGCCTTATCCCAACTATCATAGGAGGGGACTGAGGTTTCAAAAGTAGCGACACCGGTGGCGATTCCTTCAGCATAGATGGAGGCCACTTCGGGCCAGTCTTCAGGGATCATATCACGGATAGAGAATTTCATAAACAAAGCTGCGTCGATATTTTCCGCTACCCGGTGGGCAACAGGATTCTTCCTGAACCTGCCCGGAGGTTTCCACTCCACAGGTTTCCCTGGCCTTACAATCCGTTTTTTCAACCCCAAGTTTTATGCGCAATTCATTCGCATTTGCATTATGGACATGGACAAATAACTGAGCCGTGTGAAAGGCTTCATTACCGTACTCAAACTTAATTTCCGCGTCCTGGTCCAGAGCTTTTATTTTATCTACGGTATTGATGATGCACATGGCTTTACCGGCCGACATAAAATTGGCC
>CBDUAW010000409.1:0-2553 GCA_965365215.1 uncultured Eudoraea sp.
TAGTACTACCGCCTGGGAATTATCGAGAATATTCAGAACACGGCCCATATCCGAATAATCAAAACTCAGCTCGTATGAACGGCAAACTGGTTTAGTAACTAATTCTGCGGCTTCCAGCGTTAGCCTGGCAGTGGTCTTGTAAGCACTTATCAAGCCGCCTACTCCTAATTTGTTTCCGCCATAGATTCTCACCACCAGTACAATGATATTCGTAAGTCCAAAGGACTGTATTTGACCATAGATAGGCCGTCCGGCAGAATTCCTGGGTTCTCCGTCATCCTGTATCCGATATTGTTCCTTTTCAACCCCTAATTGCCAGGCATAACAAATATGGTGCGCCTCAGGGTGGCGTTTGCCAAGCTTTTGAATAATAGTTTTCGTATCGTCCTCTTTTGCAACAGGAAAGGCATATCCTATAAATCGACTGTTTTTTTCCTTAAAAGTTATCCCTTTTACCGCCTTTGTAACACTGGTATATAGGTTTTTCCTGCTTTCCATTAGAATAAGGCTACAAGGACGATACTTAGAACGGCCATTATTATCCCACCCCAGTTTGTCTTGCTGATTTGCTCTTTGAAAAGGAGGATGCCAGCTAGGGTAGTAAACATTACTATGGCAACATTGTTGAGCGTGAAAACAGAGGCGCTGTTGAGTGTTGTATTTTGCAGTGCTCTCAATAAAAAATATATAGAGAAAAAGTTGGGTATCCCCAGGGAAATCCCCCCAATAATATTTTTGAAATTTACTCTTAGGGGGCTACGTCTCCATCGGGTAAGGACAATAAGTATTCCGGTGAGTGCTGCAGCAGCAAAAATAAAGGCTGAGAACAAAGGAAATTCTGAATTATCCACATGGTATTCCTGTAGGTATTTTATACTCGCATCTATAATACCAGAGCCCAGAAACACCATAAGCGGTAAACTCAATGCCCTTAATTTCATGGCTCTTGGCGTATCTTTGATTGAAGCAAAATATACAGCGGCTAAAGCCAGAAGTATTCCTATAACTTTCAAAAGGCCCAGTTGTTCCTTGTAAAGGAAAACCCCTATCAGGACCGGAACCACCAATGACATTTTGGTGGCAACCGAAGCCACGGAAACTCCTAATCGCTGTGAGGTCCTGGCCATTGAATTGAAAATCAGGATGAATAGCATCCCTAGAAAGACAGTTCCCGGAAACCAGGATTTTTGGGGTATTTCCTCGAATGCAAATTCTCCCTCAAACAACAACAGGCCAACTGCGCATGCGGTTAGGTAGTTTATTATGATAGCATAAAAGGTTTCAACTTTATGGACAGAGAATAATTTAAACACCACAAAGATCAGACTTGAAAAAAAGACGCTTAGTGTTAGGTCTATCATTATTTCAATTTTTCTTTAAGGGTTGTGATATCTTCTCTTTCCGGGTTGAGGTTCCAAACTTCCAGACCTAACTTCTTTGCGCTATAAATATGTTCCGCGGTGTCATCAATAAAAAGTGTTTCTTCTGGCTTTAACATATGATTATCAAGTACCAGCCTGAAAATCTCAGGATTGGGCTTACGCAACAATACTTCATGCGAAAAATAGACTTTTTCAAAGCAGTTCTTGAATCTATTGAATTGGTCTTCGCCAACAGTACGCTCCACATGGGCAATGTGCAAGGCATTGGTATTGCTCAAAAGAAAAAGGCGGTATTTTCCCTCCGAACTTAAGGATTCCAGAAATTCCAGACGATAAGGAGGTAAATCGAGCAGAATAGCATTCCACGCGGCAATCAGGTCTTCCGGCTTTGTTTCAGGGAAAAATACCTTGGCTTTAGAGAGGAATACAGAGGTTGATATGGTCCCTGTTTCATATTGAAGAAAGAGATTTTGTAAATCACTCGGCAATTCAGAATACCCTAACTTTTGTAGCTCCCTGATAGTGGCCTTTTTATCAAGATTAATGAAGACATCCCCAAAATCGAAAATAACATTTCTAATCACGGGTAATTAATTTTAATTCGTCTCCTCCCACAGTCCATTGCTCAATGGTTTTTCCATTGATTTCGGGTGCAGGAAGGCCACTTTCCAAGGCTTCTGGTCCTGTAAAAATCCGGGCTTCATCCCACAGACCTGCCGAAATAAAGCTGTCGAGTACGGCTTTCCCACCCTCTACTATGACACTGTTTATTTGCTTTTTCCACAATAGGGATAAAATATTAGAAGGATTAAAATTTGATGAAGCTAGTACCACATATTGTGGATTCGGATTACCTTTTTCCGCTACATTCCTCTCGGTAATTATCAGGGAATTTCCACCTCCGCTAAAAACCTTTGCCGTAATGGGAATTTTAAGTTGCCTATCCAGTACCACCCTCAGGGGGGAAGTTCCGTGCCAATTCCTGGTATTTAAAGAGGGATCGTCCTCCAAAACGGTTTTGGTCCCTACCAGGATGGCCTGTTCCTCACTGCGCCATTTATGTACCAACTGTCTTGAACGTGTTGAAGTAATCCAGTAAGGTTGTGGAACGCTGCTTCGCTTCTTTTGTTCAGGGGCAATAAAACCATCCTTAGATTGTGCCCACTTAAGG
>CBDUAW010000410.1:0-2552 GCA_965365215.1 uncultured Eudoraea sp.
CCTGAAAGTTAAGAAAGTAGGAAGAGGATACTATCAATCAACATTCACCGTGCTGGCAGAAGATCCCAATTCCTATCCAGACTATGAGATTACCGATGCCTTTTTCAAAGAGGTTGAAAAATCCATCTTAGAGGCCCCGGAATATTATTTCTGGACGCATAAGCGTTGGAAACACAGAAATCGGGAACCTAATAAAGGAGCATTGGTTAGAGAGGTATAGGTTAGCCCAATCCTGCTATAGCTTTCATTTCAAGAATTACTTTATCTGCAAGGGCGTTTGCCTCTGCCTGACTTTTAGCTTCCGTATAGATCCTGATAATAGGTTCGGTATTCGATTTCCTCAGGTGTACCCAGGAATCCGTAAAATCAATCTTAACCCCATCAATAGTACTCACCTGTTCATGAGCATAATTTACTTCCATTGTCTCTAAGATCTCATCAACATTTAGATCAGGAGTTAGCTCTATTTTCTTTTTGCTCATAAAATAAGCCGGATATTTAGCTCTTAGCTCAGCAACCGTACCTCCCTTTTCGGAAAGTAACATGAGAAATAAAGCAGATCCTACCAGGGCATCACGCCCGTAATGGCTGGCAGGGTAAATAATACCTCCATTGCCTTCTCCCCCTATGATCGCATCGGATTCCTTCATTTTTGACACAATGTTTACCTCGCCCACTGCCGCTGCATGATAATGCCCGTTATATGAAAGGGTTATATCTCTCAAAGCCCTTGTGGACGACAAATTAGAAACGGTATTCCCGGGCGTCTTGGAAAGTACGTAGTCCGCGCAGGCCACCAGCGTATATTCTTCCCCAAACATCTCCCCATCATTGCTGATAAATGCAAGTCGGTCAACATCCGGATCTACTACAATACCGAAATCGGCCTTTTCTTGTTTTACTAGGGCACATATATCTTCAAGGTGTTCTTTCAGCGGTTCAGGGTTGTGAGGGAAATGGCCGGTGGGATCACAGTACAATTCCACAACATCCACCCCTAAGGCCTTCAATAACCTGGGTATGGCTATCCCCCCGCTGGAATTTACACCATCTACTACCACTTTGAATTGCTTTTCCTTGATTAGTTCCGCATTAACCAGGGGTAGATTCAACACTTCCTCAATATGGATGTCTATATATTGATCATTATAGGTATGCTTCCCCAAATGATCAATCTCGGCAAAATCGAAATCTTCTTGCTCGGCTAATTTTAATATTTTGGCCCCCTCCACAGCATTGAGAAATTCGCCCTTGGAATCGAGTAATTTTAAAGCATTCCATTGCTTGGGATTATGGCTGGCGGTAAGAATTATCCCCCCATTGGCCTTTTCCATGGGCACCGCAATCTCCACTGTAGGCGTGGTTGAAAGCCCAAGGTTCACTACATCAATACCAAGACCGATTAGTGTGGAAACAACCAGATTTTGGATCATGGTCCCAGACAATCTGGCATCCCTTCCAATGACAACCTTTAGCTTTTCATCCTCAGCGTATTGTTTCAGCCAGCTACCATAAGCTGCAGCAAACTTTACTGTATCTATTGGGGTTAGATTCTCTCCGGGCCGCCCTCCGATGGTGCCCCGTATTCCGGAAATGGATTTGATTAAGGTCATAAATAATGATTACGTTTTTGCAAATATAGTGGTCTTAAACAGTTTCCTATACTTGCAATTCGTATTTTAGTCTGCTATTGGATATAGCATAATATAATGAACTTCCTGGCACATATTTATTTGTCGTTTGGTGATGATGAAATCACCATCGGAAATTTTATTGCGGATAGCATAAGGAGTAATAAATATGATCATTTGCCGCAAAAGATCCAGAAAGGTATTGTCTTGCACCGGGCCATTGACACCTACACGGATGCTCACCCGTTGCACAAAAAAAGCAGTAAGCGACTCCATCCGAATTACAGTCATTACAGCAGGGTAATCGTGGACATTTTTTATGACCATTTCCTTGCCAAAAATTGGCAGCATTATTCCGAAACACCCTTACCCGTTTTTGTAGATTCCTTTTATGATCTTCTCGAGGAGCATTACAAGGTGCTTCCTGAAGGTACTAAACGAATGATGCCATATATGATCTCAGATAACTGGCTGCTGAACTATTCCAATATTGAGGGGATCAGCCGGGTATTGAACGGGATGAACAGACGCACGCGCAATAGAAGTAAAATGAATTTTGCCGTAATTGAACTGGAGGCTTTTTACGATCAATTTGAAGCTGAATTCACTAGCTTTTTTAAGGAATTAACTATATTTTCAAAACAGAAATTCAAATTACTATGCGAAGACTAATATTTTGCCTTCCCCTTTTATTATTTATTCATTGTAAAAAACAGCCGGCCCCTCCAACAGGATTGGTAACGGAGAAGGCAATGGTAGTTTCAGCAAGGAAAGAGGCCTCAGAAATAGGTGTAGCCATATTGAAAAAAGGCGGGAATGCATTTGATGCCATGGTAGGAACGGAACTGGCCCTTGCAGTTGCTTACCCCTTTGCCGGCAACCTTGGTGGTAAAAAAGGGGTCGAAGATCTTGTCCAGGATC
>CBDUAW010000411.1:0-2549 GCA_965365215.1 uncultured Eudoraea sp.
TTCTGCACGGAAATACCGCTCAAAAATGAATTTCTGGTCTTTTTCAGGAATCCCAATGCCCTGATCTAGTACCTCCAGTTTCAAAGTGTTGGGCAATATTTTCACCTGAATATCTATTGTAGTATCCTCCGGGGAATATTTGATGGCATTATACAGTAGGTTAGTAAGGGTAAGAGAGAGTATTTTTTCATCCTGGCAAACCCTAATATCATCCACATTATGGGGATAATTGATCTTCTGGCCGCTCTTAAGCATCATATTGGCATTGTATATAACTTCATTTATAACCTTACTCAAGGAAAAATTAGTAAGTTTATATATCTCCTTCCCTTTTTCAAGTCGCTCAATAGAAAGAAAATCATTGAGGATAGTATTCAGGTGCTTAACTTCCCTGATTATAGTATTCAGGTGTTTGGCCCTCTTCTCCTGATTTTCAGTTTCCCTATATTTCCCCACTAGTGTTGCTGAGGTAAGGATAGCGCTTAATGGCGTTTTAAATTCATGGGAAACCATAGAGAGGAATTTGGTCTTCAATTCATTCAATTCAATCTCTTTAGAGAGGGCCTCCACCAGCTGTTTGGTACGTTCTTCAACTTTAGATTCCAGTTTCTCTGTATAATTCTTCTTGTCGGTAACATCTAGGATAATCCCTATAATTACCCGGCGGTCTCCCTTTATTGATTGCTGAAGGTGCATTTCAACCGGATACTGTGATCCGTCTTTCCGCTCAAACCAGGTTTCTACTATTATTTTCTTCTTCGTCCTTTTGTAAATAGGTGCTAAGGTCTTGTGGAATTTTTTTTTGGAATAGCCTTTCAACAGCTGGTACGGTGTCATTTTCTTCAATTCCTCCAGCGTATAACCAGAGTTTTTGCAAGCACCGAAGTTAGCATGCGTAATAGCCAGGGTGGCCGCATCAAAAACATAGATCTCATTCAGGGATTCGTTGAATATCCGAACCAGGTGATTTACTTCTTCTTCCGTCTGAACCCTTTGAGTAATGTCGTTTTGGATACCTACAAAATGGGTTATCCTCCCATCCTCATCTTTTATGGGGTTGATGGAAACCTCATTCCAGAACAAACTGCCATCCTTCCTATAGTTTCTTACTTCTACCTGGCAACTTTTTCCTTTCCTTATTGAATTCCTCAAAATTCGCACCCCTTCCTGATTGCGGTCGCCTCTTTGTAAAAACCTGCAATTTCTATTAAGGATTTCTTTTTGGGTATAACCACTGATCCTTTCAAAGGCCTTGTTGGCATAAATTATTGGATTGTCCTTTTCAAGGGCATTGGTAATTGTGATGCCATTGTGGGCCGAATCTATTGCCTGACTTATTACACTCAGATTCTTCCTGAGTTGTGTGTTTTCAGAAATATCCTGAACCAGGGCAAGAACATAGGTTTTTTGATCTATTCTGAAAGGATGAAGATCTACCTCAATTGGAAATTCTTCACCTGATTTTCTTCTTCCAAAAAGGCATTTCTCCTCAGCCATTCTGCCATCCTTGAGGTTTTCAAAATAGCCCCGGGAATGGGTTTTATGTACTTCCCTAAATCGTTCAGGGATAAGATTTTGCAATGATTTTCCAATCATTTCTTTAGAAGAATACCCAAAAAATTCCTCAGCTTGTTTGTTTATGGATACCAGTTCATGATTTTCATCAACTACAATGATCCCCTCCGAGACCGCTTCGGAAAGCAGGTGGAAAATACCATCACTTTTATCAAAAACATGCATATAACAAAGGTACGGATTTTAACAGTTTCAGGAGGCTCTGAATCCGCATTTCTTAAGTGAAACGAGTCCTGAAAATTAAAGTGTAAAATACCTAAATCAATACCGCCTAACGTTGCCAGGATTGCATAAGAATGATAAAGATCATAGGATATTTTTATTAGCTGTGTTTGTTTTGACAAACCCAAATAAAAATAATTTGGGGCTTATAATTAACTATCTTTATGTATTGAGTTTCATAGTTGATTCCCGGATCAATTAATTAAAGATGCATTGTATGGAAACAAAAGAATCTACCACCAAATTATTTGAACAACTGGGAAAAGTATTTTATAATGTGGCTATGGCCGATAAGACCCTCCAGGAAGCGGAAACGCAACAGCTCAAAAAGGAAATTGACAATTACTGGAAACCGGAGTATCCTAAAAACCCCTACCATATTGCCTATTATATCTGGCATGCCTTTGAACGATGCAATCGTGAAGGCCGCGATGCTGAGGCCAGTTTTAAGGAATTCGCAACCTATTATAAAAACAACCCCGGGCAATTTTCCAATACCACCAAGGATCTTATTCTCAATACGGCGAATGCCATTGCCGCTTCTTTTGCGGACAAAAACAAGTCTGAACTAATTTATCTGGCAAAGCTGCAACTCCTACTTCAGTAGTAGCAAGATCATTTGGGTTTAGACCCTCAGAGTCATAACCGGGATGTTGGCATGGTTAGCCACGTCTTCCCCAATACTCCCTTTAAAGAAATGGGATAAGCCTTTTCTCCCGTGTGTAGGCAGTGCAATGAGATCTGCATTAATT
>CBDUAW010000412.1:0-2544 GCA_965365215.1 uncultured Eudoraea sp.
TATAGGATAAGAATCATTGAAGTTTTGTTTAATTTTCTCTATCTCGCCTGGCAGGTAATCCACTGCTTCAGCTATTTCTTCAAATGATGGTTCTTTGCTGCCTTCTGAATATAAGCGGGAAGAAACCTTTTCAATCTTGTTCATTTTCTCCCTCATATAGACAGGTATTCTTATAGTCCTCGCATGACAATCAATCATTCTCAAAACAGCTTGCCTTATCCACCAGACGGCATAGGTAACAAATCTATGCCCCCTTCGGTGATCGTAGGTATCAATGGCCCTTATCAATCCCAGGTTACCCTCCTGGATTAAATCAGCAAGTGGAATTCCATGATGAAGGTATTTCTTGGCTATCGTAATGACCAAACGCAGGTTTCCAGTTACTAGCTTGTTTTTTAAGTCTCGGATTTCCTGAAGTGTCCTTCTAATTTCCCTTATTTTTTGCGCCAGCTCCCACTCCAGTTTGCTTCTACTGTCTAATTTGCTAAACCCATTAAGTGACTTTCTAATACCTCTTAAAATTTTTCTTACTGAGTGTTCGCTAAGGCTCAGTTGTCCGATCTTTTTTGAAATAGCCGATTCAATTATAGGTAATTTGTTTTCCAATTCATTGGCGCTGCAGTCATTAGGTGCTAATTGTTTGCGGGTGCGCATTATGTTTTTGCGCGCTTTTTCTAACCCGATAATTGCATCAAAAATTTCAAAAGCCCTGCTCGTTTCTTTTATCTTCCTTATAATTTCTTTTTTGTGCCCGGCTGAAATAATGTTTGCTACATCCCGCCTTAAGAAACGATCAAATTTTACGACGAGGGTTATAAGATGTGCTTCGTGTTCTTTTACACAAATGGCCAAATCTTTTTCTTCCTCTTCGCTTAACAATTTGAACCTGTTAATGTGTTTAAAGTAAGGAGTTAGAGAATAATCCTTGCTGACCTGATTTTTAGGTTCATCATTACTGCTTTTGGGATCTTTCCCTAATTCAGTTTCCTCTAATAGTTCATCCGATAGTGCTTCATTTTTAATGTTATATGTGCCGGAGTGAGCGATACTAATTTTTGAACTAACTTCCTTAAAATTTTTATTTAAGTATAATTCTTCATCAAGATTTGCAAATACACTATTCTCAGACATGACATAACCCCCAAAGTCTAGATTTGTATTTTCAAACAATCATGATTCAGCCACAATGATTACAAAATGTTCAACAGCGATTGAACAAAACATTCAAGAGATACAAATAAAAGAAAGAGCCTAAAATATAATTCATCCGGTTTAATAGAAAGGATAATAGGTCTGGAAAATGTTCTAGTAATCATTAGGTCCACCTCACATTCCAAGGTTATTTCTTTTTTCCTCTACCGCCTTTTTTTGTAAATGATCCAGTTCCTGGTGGGAAGATACAACGTAAACACGCATATCTGGTTTATTTTCTAAAAGACTCATAGCACCACGTACAACACTAAATTCCTCCGATCGCAAATGGTTATTCAACTCATCTTTTCCTTTCCACTTTCCAACAAGCCTGTATCTGTTTTCGTCACTCACATCCTTTAAAAAATTACAGGCAATGCATCCATTCTCCATACGTATGCGTTGGGTTATAACAAGCATGGTCTGTAAAAATTCTTTTGTTTTTATTGAGGGTACATCTATTTCTATTGTAATAATAACCAAATTCTTACCTCACTTATAAAAACTGTAAATGCAACCAATTTAGGCATAATACTAATTAATTTTTATGAATTAATAACAATACAATTTTTATACCAATAGTTTTGTAAGGGGGTAATAGTGGTTTAACTATTTGATTAAAATAGAATTAATTGAATAATGATTAACAGGGGAGGGAAAAGGGGCCACCAAAAAAACCGCCACATGTAACGGAACTGTCAAATGTGACGGCTTTAGTTAATTTAAAAGATCTACTCCTCTCCCCGCCCTGGTGAAAGGAAATTCAGTATGAAAAAGGTTTGCTAGAGACTGCTAAGATGCTCTATTTTCTTCGAATGCCGAACTTGCGCATTCTCCCCCGTAAAGTACTCGGATTGAGACCTAAAATATGTGCGGCCCCTTTAGCACCTTCAATCCGCCAGGAGGTTTCTTCAAGGACTTTAAGAATACTTTCACGTTCAATGTCTCGTAGTGATCTTTTCCGGTCTTTGGTGGATTCCTCCTCAACGGAACCATCCAGCTGATCAGCTAAATGTAGCATTGTCCCCTGAGTATTAATTACTGCCCGTTCAATCACATTCTGCAATTCTCTTATATTGCCGGGCCAGGGGTATTGTTTCAGGGTTTCCATGGCGCTGTCCGGGATTTTAGTAATGTCCCTACCGATCTTTTTACTATACCGTTTAACAAATTCATTAACCAGAAGGGGGATATCGTCCACCCGTTGTCGAAGGGGGGGGAGGGTAATGGGAAACACATTCAATCTGTACCACAAATCCTTTCTGAAGGTACCCGTTTCAATTTCCTTCTCAAGGTTTCTATTAGTTGCCGCGATAATCCTTACATCTACTTTAATGGGACGGTAACTTCCCA
>CBDUAW010000413.1:0-2533 GCA_965365215.1 uncultured Eudoraea sp.
CACAACGCACCTGTGGTTGTGGTGAATCATTTTCACTATAATTTTTAATACTGATTCATGAACAAATTCACAGAAGACGATTTAAAAAAGGAACTCGAAACCAAGGAATACGAATACGGTTTCTACACGGATATTGAATCCGATACCTTTCCGAAAGGGTTGAATGAAGAGATCGTTATCGGGATTTCCAAAAAGAAAAACGAGCCGGAGTGGATGACAGCATGGCGCCTGGAAGCTTTTAAAAGCTGGAAGGAAATGATTGAGCCCGAATGGGCAAACATCCATTATAAAAAACCCGATTTTCAGAATATTTCATACTATTCCGCGCCAAACAAAAAGCCCAAGTACAACAGTTTGGACGAAGTTGATCCGGAATTGCTAGAAACTTTTAAAAAGCTCGGGATCTCCCTGGACGAACAGAAGAAACTGGCCGGGGTGGCAGTAGATATTGTGATGGACTCAGTATCCGTGGCCACAACCTTTAAGAAGACCCTGGCGGAAAAAGGAATTATTTTCTGTTCAATTTCCGAAGCGATCCAGAAGCATCCTGAATTGGTAAAAAAATATATCGGGACAGTTGTCCCACAAAAAGACAATTTTTACGCAGCCCTTAATTCTGCTGTTTTTTCAGACGGTTCCTTTTGCTATATCCCTAAAGGCGTAAAATGCCCAATGGAGCTGTCCACGTATTTCCGTATTAACCAGGCAGGTACCGGACAGTTCGAAAGAACCCTTGTGATTGCAGATGAAGGTAGCTACGTGAGTTACCTGGAGGGGTGTACAGCCCCATCTCGCGATGAAAACCAGCTCCACGCAGCCGTGGTAGAACTTATAGCCCTGGATAATGCCGAAATAAAATACTCAACGGTACAAAACTGGTTCCCGGGCGATAAAGAGGGGAAAGGCGGGGTCTATAATTTTGTAACCAAAAGAGGAATTTGTGAAAAGAATGCTAAGATTTCCTGGACCCAGGTAGAGACCGGATCTGCCATAACATGGAAGTATCCTTCATGTGTGTTGAAAGGGGACAATTCTATTGGAGAGTTTTACTCCATTGCAGTCACCAATAATTATCAACAGGCCGATACCGGGACCAAGATGATACATCTGGGAAAAAATACCAGGAGTACAATTATTTCCAAGGGAATTTCTGCCGGCAAATCGCAAAACAGCTATCGGGGTCTGGTACAGGTCCACAGCAGAGCGGAGAACGCAAGGAATTTTTCCCAATGCGATTCCCTGCTGATGGGGAACAATTGCGGAGCGCACACTTTTCCGTATATCGAGGCCAAAAATAAAAGTGCACAAATAGAACACGAGGCAACCACCAGTAAGATTGGAGAAGATCAGATCTTTTATTGCAATCAGCGGGGGATTGATACTGAAAAAGCTATAGCCTTGATCGTTAATGGATTTAGTAAAGAGGTATTAAACAAACTTCCCATGGAATTTGCCGTAGAGGCGCAGAAACTTCTGGAAATTAGCCTGGAAGGATCTGTGGGATAAAAAAAATAAAATGAAAAAAATACTACTCTCCTTTGTAACCATCATTGCCCTCTTTGCTTCCTGTAAAAATACTGCGGAGAAGAAAAGCGAGAATACGCCAACGGAAATAAGCGAAATAGCCGAGGTAAAACTGTATACTTTTGACGGAGGTACAGTTCAGGTAAATATGCTGGAGCTTTTTGCCCAGGACGATACCTACAAAGGACAAAGCAAAGTGTTTGCGGATGCATTTTACCTAATTGAGCACCCCAAAGGAACCCTTATGTGGGATGCAGGCTTACCTGAATCCTTGGTAGGCCTACCGGAACCTTATACCTCGGAAGATGGAGCATTTACAGTTTCGAGGAAGGATTCCCTTCATACACAATTGGCCAGTATAGGGAAGACCTTGGCTGATATTGATTATTTCTCCTTATCCCATACCCATTTTGATCATTCTGGTCATGCCAATGCCTTAAAAGATGCAACCTGGTTAGTTCAGGAGGCAGAATACAATTTTGTCACCGGGGAGGAAGTCAGGAAAACCAATGCCAATATGTACGAGGCAATAAAAGAGTTGAAAAATATCAAAAAAATAAAGGGGGATTACGACGTTTTTGGGGACGGTTCAGTAGTTATGAAATTTATGCCAGGGCATACGCCAGGTCATCAGGTACTGTTTTTAAACCTTAAGGATCATGGCCCGATGCTCCTTTCAGGAGACCTGTATCACTTTTACGAAAACAGGGAATACAAAAGAATTCCCATTTTTAATTATGATGTTGCCCAGACCCGTGAAAGCATGAATAAATTTGAGGCCTTTGCCGAGGAAATGAAGGCACAGGTTTACCTGCAACACCAAATAGACGACTTTAATAAGATGCCCAAGGCACCAAATTATTTAAAATAAGAACGCAATGTTAAAAATTATAAATCTGCACGCCGGCGTAGAAGACAATGAAATACTGAACGGTATAAACCTGGAGGTAAATGCCGGGGAAGTACATGCCATCATGGGACCAAACGGTTCAGGGAAAAGTACTTTGGC
>CBDUAW010000414.1:0-2522 GCA_965365215.1 uncultured Eudoraea sp.
TACTGCCATGGTAAATGAACTACGCGTCTTGAGAGGGGCTACTCCTCTTGGATCTGTTGGCGGACAAGAACTGATCGATGAAAGAGGTCGTGAATTGTACGCAGAAACCTGGAGAAGGAATGACCTAATCCGTTTCGGACAATACTTAAGAGCCTGGGATTTCAAACCTGGAAGCGAAGTAGGAAACGAAGCAAGATTGTTATTCCCTATTCCGGATCAGCAATTATTGGCTAATCCAAATTTGGTTCAGAATCCTGGATACTAATCCATTCTATCAAATAATATTGAAAACCCTGACCAATTGGTCAGGGTTTTTTGTTTATACCCCTTGTCTGGTCCCGTGAAAAACAATATCTTACTCCTACCTAGTACCTCTTTCCTATGTATTATATTGGCTTCGACATTGGCAGTTCCTCCGTCAAGGCAGCATTGGTTACTGTTGATAGCGGAAAAAGCATTGATGTTGTAAATCTTCCCGAAAAAGAAATGGGGATGACCGCCCTGCAAGAGGATTGGGCAGAACAGGATCCCAATACCTGGTGGCAATATGTCTGCGAAACTACACAACGTCTTTTATCCAAAAACAACATAGATTCCAGTGATGTAATTGGAATAGGGATATCTTATCAGATGCATGGCCTGGTCATCATTGGAAAGGACGGAAATCCATTAAGGGATAGTATCATTTGGTGCGACAGCAGGGCGGTGAATATAGGACAAGAGGTACTTGAGAAAATTGGTACAGGTTTTTGTCAGGAACATCTTCTTAATGCACCGGGTAATTTTACTGCGGCTAAACTGGGATGGGTAAAACAAAACGAACCCGGGCTTTTTAAACAAATACATAAATTCATGCTGCCCGGCGATTACATTGCCTATAAACTTAGTGGAGATGTTCAGACCACCGTTTCCGGGCTTTCGGAAGGGATATTCTGGGATTTTAAAGAAGATTCCCTTTCAGATAAAATCATAGACTATTTTGGTTTTGATAAAAAAATATTTCCGGATATAGTGGGGACTTTTGGCCAGCAAGCCACGATATCACAAGCTGGAGCTAGCGCTACAGGTTTAAAGGAGGGTACTCCAATTTTATACCGGGCCGGGGATCAACCCAACAATGCCTTATCCTTAAATGTATTTAATCCGGGAGAGGTTGCCGCCACTGGTGGTACCTCAGGAGTTTTCTATGCAGTAACTGACACTCTTTCCGTAAAAGAGAGTTCGAGGGTTAACAATTTTGCTCATGTAAATTATAGCCAGGACAAAAAGCGAATAGGAAAACTGCTCTGTATCAACGGCGCCGGAATTATGTATCGATGGCTCCTCAACAATCTTCAGGTAGATTCCTATGCGGAAATGAATTCGCTAGCAGAAGCAGTTCCTGTTGGTTCGGACGGACTGGTGTTATTACCTTTTGGAAATGGTGCGGAGCGGATGCTAAACAATATAAACCTCGGGGCTCAGCTGCATAATTTAAATTTAAATATTCACACAAAAGCACATTTATGCCGTGCAGCCCTTGAAGGCATTGCCTTTTCCTTTGTTTATGGGATGAATATTTTGAAATCTGATGGTATTAATCCTAAAGTGATAAGAGCGGGTAACGATAATCTGTTCAGGTCTGAGCTTTTTTCAAACACCGTCGCAACGCTTATATCACAGGAAATAGAAATTTACAATACCACCGGGGCCATCGGAGCAGCACGGGCATGCCATTTGCATCTTGGTGCTTATGACAAATTTCAAGAGCAGGTTTTACAAAATGACTTTCTCATGCGGTTTTCCGCTGATCCCAACAAAAAAGAATACCAAACAGCCTATACTAAATGGCTAAACATACTGGAACATAGTACTAAAAAATCATAATTATGGCATTAATTGGAGACAAGGAATATTTCAAGGGAATAGGAGCTATTGCATTTGAAGGTAAGGAATCAGATAATCCTCTGGCCTATAAATATTACAATCCGGAACAAATAGTTGCGGGCAAAACGATGCGCGATCATTTCAAATTCGCAGTTGCCTATTGGCATACCTTCTGCGGGGTAGGGGCCGATCCATTCGGACCGGGAACCCAGAATTTTGAATGGGACCAGGCAACAGACCCACTCACGGCCGCACAACAAAAGGCCGATGCAGCTTTTGAATTTATAACCAAACTGGGATTCGATTACTTCTGTTTCCATGATTTTGACTTAATTCGGGAAGCAGCAACGTTTAAGGAATCGGAACAACGACTCTCTGCCATAGTAGATTATCTTAAGGAGAAAAAAGAAGCATCAGGGGTAAAACTCCTGTGGGGTACAGCAAATTGTTTTTCAAATCCCCGTTATATGAATGGAGCTGCAACCAATCCTGATTTCCAGGTTCTTGCTCATGCCGGAGGTCAGATTAAACTGGCACTCGATGCCACCATTTCCCTGGGTGGAGAAAACTACGTTTTTTGGGGAGGTCGCGAAGGCTATATGTCGCTTTTAAACACAGACATGAAAAGGGAATTAGACCATATTGGCAGGTTTCTT
>CBDUAW010000415.1:0-2522 GCA_965365215.1 uncultured Eudoraea sp.
TTGTGATTCATCATCCCGAATATCAGCTGGTTGGTACTCTCCATCCCATCGGCCGAGTATATCTCCCGCAAGGATGATCCTCCCAGCAATACATCCAGCGTAACCTGATCACCAATATCCTGCTGATACGTTAACAATACGGACTGGTCCCAGGTGGTATTCAACATATGGCGGGTACGATAAAGCCCATTCAGGTAGTTATCATTCTGCACCCCACCCCTGTTTACCTGGTACTCCTGTTGTTCTGAAAAATGATCGATCCCGAATTTATAGCTTAAGGTCAGATTATCCAGGATATTGTAATCGACGTTTGCTGAGCCAAAGACCCTGTCCACATTATCAATGGAACTGCAATATTTGGCTGTCCACCTAGGATTCTGAATATCATTCGCTACACGATAATAAACACTTTCGTGAGTATTGGGGTTCTCGTAGGGAAGACCCATAAGGTCAATGGACCTGGGTGTATACAGCACATCCGCAAACACAGAGAATCCGCTACCTCCCCCTATGCCGCTACCGTTACTATAGCTTATGGGCGGGGTACGCATATTCGTTTGCACATAATTCATGGTTCCACGGAAGGTCAGTTTTTCACTGATCTTTGTACTTCCACCTATCCCCACATTAAATTTGGATAAATCATTTTCAGGGAGGAAACCCTGGTCGTACAAATAACTTACATTGGCGTTGAAACTGGACTTCTCATCTCCTCCACTCATGCTCAATGAAGTCGTTGACGCAATTCCCGTTCGGAAAAACTCGGTTATATTGTCGTATGGCTTGAGTATATATTCTGCATCCTGATACTCAGGGAAGGCTGCGACCAGGTCAGGATCGGCAAAGCCACCATAGGGATGGTCAACTGTTGTGTAAGGATCAGTAAATGCAGGCCCCCAGTTACTATAGTAGAATCCATGTTGCTGATTATACCCATTTCCATAGGTATTCTGGTATTCGGGCAGGTTTACTTTGTTGGCGAAAACCGACTGGCTCAATGTAACCTGGTGTTGGCCCTTATTACCTGATCTGTTTTTTGTGGTAATGATAATCACCCCGTTCCGGCCGTCGGCACCATAAATGGTGGTGGCGCTTAGCCCCTTTAGTACAGAGAGACTCTCAATATTGTTGGGATCAATGTCCAGGAAACGGCTGGATGTAGCCTGATTCCCTTCCAGGAATCCCTGCTCATTATCGGTTCCCGAGTTGGTACTCCCCGAAAAACGAACACCGTCTACAATAAAGAGGGGTTGATTGTTCCCTTTAATGGAAGAGTATCCACGAATGGTAATATTGGTCCCCGTTCCTGAAATCCCACTGGTGGAAGTCACACGAACCCCGGCAGCTTTACCACTCAGGATTCGTCCAATATCACTTTCAGGCTTTTGCTCAAGATCTTCGGAACTCAATTGAGAAACCGAATAGCCCAGGGCCTTCTTCTCCCTGGAAATGCCGAGAGCAGTTACCACTACCTCATCCAATTCCATAAGGTCCTGTTCCATAACCACATCAAGGACAGTATTGGACCCAATCTCCAGCTCCTGACTTACCAAGCCAATAAAGCTGAAAACAAGTACTTCACCATCCTGTGGTACATTGATTAAAAAGTAGCCATCGGAGTTGGTGATTGTTCCCACCGAGGTACCCTTTACAGCAACAGAGACGCCTGGCAAGGGTTCTCCGTTTTCGGCACTTTGCACAGTACCGGTAATTTCCCGGGCCTGACTATACAGGGTCAGGGTGCCCAGCGCTATAAATAGCATAAAGCATACAAATCTTTTCATAGACTCAGATTTAGATTAACAATTAGAATAATCAATGTGGAAGAAAGCAGAAAACATACTGAATGTCTAAAAATTTCAAGCAATGACATGCTGCAGTAGCCAATGGGGATTCTCAGGTAAGTTGATATCCATTGACAGCCCGAATCCCGTCATTGACGGGGTAAGTCGGTGCCATTGACTGATAGTTCTCTTTAAAAGAATGCAAAAAACGCTTGAAGTGCCGGGTCAAATGACAAAAGGAAGGGGGTCAACGCAACAGGTTCAGAGATGGGACACATTACCATAAGCAATAAGACCAAATATGCAGCTATCTAAATTTTTATATATTTAAAGCATACTAAGCCTAAACTAACCACTATGCTAGATGTTGCCGCTAAACTCACTCTTACTGATTACCTGATTATCGCCGCCTATTTTCTTGTCATTCTTGTTGTTGGAGCCCTCACAGGAAGGAAGCAGGAGAAGGAAGATTTCTTGATTTCCGGGCGGAAACTCACCTCCCTTCAGGCCACTACCACTATCTTCTCCAGCCGGATCGGAGCAGCAATCCTGCTAACCTATACGGCCCTCGTCTATATGTACGGAATGGGAGCCTTATGGTATTTTATTGGATCTGTATTCGGACTCTTTGTTTTCTATTTTTTTGGACTAAAGGTGAAGAAGCTTGCAGACAAGGAGAAGTTTTATACCATGCCAGATTTCTTCTTTTTCCTAAAGGGGAAGACTGCAGGTTACCTG
>CBDUAW010000416.1:0-2519 GCA_965365215.1 uncultured Eudoraea sp.
TTTTATTTTTCATCCTTCGATGAGTCCTGGAAAGTTGGCGCAGAAGGAGATGTAGGCGCCTATTGGGGATTATGGGATAAGGATGAGAAATTGAAGTTTTAAAGTAGCCATAACTGCCTTACAAAACTAGTCCTTTGAGGTTTTGTCGTTGGTGGTATGCTCTACCATATTTTTTGCGCACATAGGATATAAAACCGGTAACAGTGTAAAAAGTGCGTTGTGATTTTCCTTAACTTTAAGCTTATATTAAATACATTTCAATGGATGCTGCATCTAACTTTTACGGAGGAGTTAAAATTTTTGTATTAGGCTTTATTATTTTTTTTGGGAGCTGTACCGAGCAGAAGACTGTGGAAACATCTCCTGGAGAAATAGCTCAGGGAAAGCAGCAAGTTCAATTGGATATTGAAAAAATGAAAGGAAAGATATATACTACGGCGCACAATTCAGATCTGAAACTAACCCCAACGGGCCAGGTAGATTTTGGGGATTTTGATCAACCGCTGGAAACTGAGATTGATATCCTGGTAGATCCGTCTAAGCAGTTCCAGACATTTCTGGGAATTGGCGCTGCTCTGACCGATGCTGCTGCCGAAACCTACTATAAATTGTCCGAAGAAAACCAGAATAGGTTTATGGAAGCGTATTATGACCAGGAAAAGGGTATAGGTTATTCGCTTGCAAGAACCATTATCCATAGTTGTGATTTTTCAAGCGGAAGTTATACCTACATAGAAGAAGGGGACAAGGATTTAAAGACTTTCAGCATAGACCATGACCAGGAATACAGGCTACCCTTTACCAAAAAGGCCATTGAAGCCGCTGGTGGAACCTTAACTATGTATGCCAGCCCATGGAGCCCCCCGGCCTTTATGAAAACAAACGGTAATATGTTGCAGGGTGGCAAATTAAAGCCGGAGTTTTATCAATCCTGGGCTAATTATTATGTGAAATTCATCGAGGCCTATGAGAAAGAAGGGATTCCCATATGGGGTCTAACCATTCAGAATGAACCTATGGCGGTGCAACGATGGGAATCTTGTATCTATACTGCAGAAGAAGAACGTGATTTTTTGAAAAACTACCTGGGTCCAACCCTTGAAAAGGCAGGTATGGGAGAAAAGAAAATCATTGTCTGGGACCACAATAGGGATTTGATGTTTCAACGTGCAAGTGTAATCCTGAACGATCCCGATGCTGCAAAATATGTATGGGGTACCGGCTTTCACTGGTACGAAGACTGGAAGGACGGGGTGCCCATGTTCGATAATGTGCAGAATGTAAATGAGGTCTTCCCTGATAAAAACCTGATCTTTACCGAGGGCTGTAATGAAGGCTTCGATATGGATAAAATAGAGGAAGTAAGGCTGGCGGAAAGATATGGCAAGTCCATGATCAACGATTTTAACAATGGGACCGTTGCCTGGACAGATTGGAACATTTTACTGGATGAAACTGGGGGTCCCAACCATGTTGGGAATTTATGTTTTGCACCGGTTCATGGCGATACCCGGAACGGAGAACTGTTATTCACCAATTCTTACTACTATATCGGGCATTTTTCAAGGTTCATACGTCCCGGGGCCAAAAGGATCAGCAGCGTTTCGAGCGCTAACTCAGTGCTATCCACGGCCTTTGTTAATGAGGACAACAGTATCGTAATAATTGCCATGAATAATAGTGATGAGGATAAGGAGTACAGTATTACCATGGCATCGGGATCTGCACAGCTAACCGTTCCTGCTCATGGGATACAAACCTTAGTGCTTCGGTCATAAAATGATAATCTCCTGCCATCTTCATGTAAATCGGCAATAAAAAGTAAGCTTCAAAGGGAGGCACTGAATATGGCCTCTGTATACATTTATTTTTATGGCTATATGTTAAAAGAAGAAGGACTCTTTTTGTAATTTTAAGGTTCCTAACCAATCTTCTTATGAGGCATTGTATCACTCAGGCAATTCGGACCGTTTTCCCCTATCTTTTTGTACTATCATTACTACTTACAAATACTATATGGGGTCAGGACAACTATGAAGGTGAGAATAACTCCTCGAAAGCTATAATCGATAAGGAAATAATGGACGAAATTGAAAACATTCTCTCCAAATTAACCCTGGAGGAGAAAGTGGCCATGTGTCATGCACAATCTAAATTCAGTACTCCTGGAGTTGCCAGACTCGGTATTCCGGAAATATGGATGTCCGATGGCCCGCACGGTGTCAGGGGTGAAATTAATTGGGATAACTGGGGATATGCCGGATGGACAAATGATTCCATTACCGCATTTCCGGCCCTTACTTGTTTGGCCGCAACATTTAATCCTGGATTGGCAAAAGAATATGGCCTCGCCCTTGGCGAAGAAGCGCGGTATAGGAAAAAGGACGTATTGCTGGGTCCTGGGGTCAATATTTATCGGACTCCCCTAAATGGGAGGAATTTTGAATATATGGGAGAAGACCCCTTCCTGGCTTCAGAGCTAGTAGTTCCTTATATCCAGGGTGTGCAAGCTAATGGTG
>CBDUAW010000417.1:0-2465 GCA_965365215.1 uncultured Eudoraea sp.
TATGGATATCAAATATTTCCTGCGAGAGCCCATCGTATTTTTGAAATAGCATGGGATCGAAATCCTCAGCATTTACCTTTACGCTATAAAATTCTTCAATTCGTATAATGCCCGAGATGCCCATATTCTGCGTGATTTCAGTGGCATTGGTACTCCAGGGGGTAATCATAGCTGCCCTTGGGCCAACAAAAAAGGCGTCTAGAGACGCCGCTTTTATTTTAGGAAGATTGCCAAACAACCAGCTTAATTTTTCAATATCGTGCTGTGTAAGTTCTTCCTGAGCTTGCACCGCATATACTTTTCTGGTTTTTTCTCCAAAGAAGTGAATCATGGGCCTTTGTGCGTAATTGGTTTATGAAAGCACAAATTTACACTTTTAACTATTAAAAATGATGAGGTTGTACCAACAGTTATCCCCTTCAATTGTTGATTACTTTCTTTGCAAAAGAGCCAAATAAAAACCATCAAATCCACTCACGGAAGGAAGTATTGTTTCTTCTGATACTATTTTGAATTCTTTTCCTTCTTCCGATGCCAGGAATGCTTTTATTTGGGCGCTATTTTCTTCGGTAAGGATTGAGCAGGTTGCATAAACCAGCTGCCCCCCAGGTTTTACCAGTTTGCTGTAATCCCTGAGAATGGTCTGTTGGGTTTGGATAATTTTACTTAAAAACTCTGGTTGCAGTTTCCATTTTGCGTCAGGATTACGCCTTAGTACACCCAGTCCGGTACAGGGGGCATCTATCAACACCCCGTCTGCGCTTCCATGTAATTTCTTAATCACCTTAGAGGAGTGAATTAGGCGTATGTCAATATTATGAACACCATTCCTTCTTGCCCTTTTTTTTAATTGCTTCAGCTTGTTTTCATAAATATCCAGTGCAATAATCTGTCCTTTGTTTTGCATCAGCGATGCCAAATGAAGGGTTTTGCCTCCTGCCCCTGCACAGGCATCGATAATTCGTTGCCCTGGTTTGGGAGACAAAAGAGGTGCTACCCGCTGGGAGGAAGCATCCTGCACCTCAAATAACCCCTTGCGAAAGGCATCTGTTTTGAAAACGTTTGCCCTTTTTTCGAGTACCAGGGCCTCTGGAAATTTTTCTAGCGGATGCACCATAATGCCCTCCTGCTCCAAAGTATTCTTCAGCTCTTTTTTACTGGTTTTCAGGGTATTGGTTCTGAGAACCACTTTTGCTGGTTCGTTGAGGGCTTTTAATTCCTGCGTCCAGCGATTTTCTCCTAGAGATTTTACCCCTAAATCATCGAGCCAATCCGGGATAGATTCTCGTAGTTTCCTTACTTTCCGGAGCTCATCATATCTCCCTTTTATTCTCCTGATCGGTGTTCCTTCAAACTGTCGCCAGTCTGGCAGCACAATACCCCTAAGGGTAGCCCATACAGTAAAAACCCTAAACAGATCTTCTCTTGAAAAAGGTGTTTTCACTTCCGCAATCTTGGTGTATAACCTTTTGAATCGCACGATTTCATAAACTGTTTCTGCGATAAAGCCCCTGTCTCGCGATCCCCAGCGTTTATCCCTTTTTAAGAGGGATTCAACTACCTTATCAGCATACTGTCCACGATTAAATATGAGATCCAGACCATCTATTACGGCAAATACAAGATTCCTGTGTAAACGCATCCTAAAAAATTACCGCACAAAGGTATCGCTTTAGGGATGAAACCCTTTACTTTTGGATAAAAATCCGGAATGAAATATTTGAACTTATTAATAATTGTACTTCTCATTTCCTGTTCCCCCCATCCTAAAAAACGGAAACCGATTAATGAAGTACAAATTGAAATTATTTATGAAGATTCCCTGAGCATCCGGGCAATTGAATTGCTCGATGGCAGCCTGGCCTTTGCAGCCAATAAGGGGATTTTTGGAACAATTGATTTGCAAAATGGAGTTGTACGTACCGGGATACAAAAAATGGATAGCATTTTACCAGAATTCCGGGCTGTGGCACATACAGACACTGATTTTTTTATGCTTTCCATTGCCAGCCCGGCGCTGCTTTTTAAAACCGGAGAACAGGGCATGATGGAACTTGTTTACCGGGAAGAGGGCCCAGAAGTCTTTTACGATGCAATGAAGTTTTGGAATAACCAGGAAGGAATTGCCATAGGGGACAGCATGGGTGACTGCATGTCCATAATACTCACAAGAGATGGAGGGAATTCCTGGCAAAAACTAAGTTGTGAGATGCTCCCAAAATCTCTGGTAGATGAAGGGGCATTTGCCGCAAGTAATACCAATATCGCTATAGCAGGTGATACCGCCTGGGTGGCTACCTCCAGGGCCAGAATACTTAAGACTGTAGATAAGGGCCGGAGTTGGACTCTTACAGATACCCCCATACGCAACATACTTGCTACCGAGGGGATTTATTCAATTGATTTCTACAACAGTGAATTGGGAATTGCGGTTGGAGGGGACTATACAAAGCCTGCCGATAATA